>JAJYPQ010000140.1 GCA_021795255.1 Pseudomonadota bacterium | reverse complement strand
TCAGCCTGGCGAGCGATGGCCGTACCGGCTCGGGCTTGAGAACGTGTGTCGAGGCTAGGTTCGGCCCTTCGGCCAGGTACCAGCGCTTGTCTTCGACCAGCAGCGCGAGCTTGTCCTGGTAGCCTGCGATCGACAGGCGTACCTTCCCGTCCCACACGGAAAACGGTCGGTCGGCTCGCTGACGGATCCGCTCCGACAGCTCAGCAGTCGGCACCAGTCGCTTGTCATCCTGGTCTGGCATTGGGGTTCCGGCCACCACCAGTCGGATGGCGCCGGCGGTTTCTCGGCCAAGCCCGACCAATAGGCCGGTAAGATTCGATTTGCTGACCTTGAGCGCCTGCACGGCGTCATCGAGGGCCTGCCCCTCTGGCAGCAGGTTCTCGAAAAAACGGCGTACTTGCTCGGCGTGAGCGCCCGTCGAGCCGTCAGCTGCCGGCCGCATTGGCAGCATCGGGCTCAGCGGGTAGGCGTTTGGCTGCGCCAACCATGAAGCATCGTAGTCAAACGCGAAGCGGTCAGCCTCCACGTCGTGTGTCAGCCGCCCCGCCAGCGCGGTATCCAACCAGACCTCAAGCTCCATAGCGAGGATCCGCAGGCCTTTGCCACGCCAGGCGAAGACCAAGCCCGTTTGCTACCTTGATCGCCAGTGCGAGCGACACCGTGCCGGTGCCGCGCTCAAGGTTCTGCATGGTGTTCTTGGATACACCGATGACCAGAGCCGCTTCTTCAAGCGTCATACCTGATCGGGTGCGTACGGCGCGAAGGGCAAGGCCCAGATCTTCAGCGTCGCTAATGAATGGCTGATCGGGTAGAGGGGAGGGAACAACTTTTCGCATCTGTATAATCCTCCAACATAAGGATTATACGCATCAAAAACCTACTTAGCACTAAAAATCCTACTATGGAGTGTTTTTTTAATAATAAGCCCCATAGTTCGCGTTAAATCCCCTTATCGAAACGCTATTGTTTCCCTGCACAGTGAGAAACCTCACTTAGGCAGAAAAGCGGGGTGCCCGTTCAGGGAAGGTGGGCAGACCGTTATCCGCAGCGGCCTAAACAACCGCTCCTGACCGTTAGCGAAAGCCTGAATGACGCCTACCAGCTGACGTTTTGGCTGACAACCTGCCGACTAATAGTGTGCGCCTGACCATCCATTCCTCGCCTTATGTGGATCTCCACGGATCTCCACATAAGGCCGAGCATGGGCCACCGCTGCTCCCGGCCAATGTGGGTCATCCCCAAAATGCGGGTGGTGGTCCCTTAGTGAGTCATTAACGATGCCGGCCCCTGCGCTCAAGCGCCTTCTGAAAGGTGAGGCTCACTCCACCGCAGCCAGCGTCGGCAGGATCAGCGCGCGGAAAACAGTGTCGACGTCACTGGGAGGGAGAGGCTTTTTGTTTTCCATCCACCAATTCAACACCAGAATGAACGTCGAGGCTACATACGGAACCAAAAGGTCCAGTGGAACCCGGCCCGCCATTTTCTGCCGTCCTTGAAATTCTTTCCTAGCCACATCGGCAATCAGCTCAGCGAGCACCTCTTGAAGATGTTCATGGATGACAGCGCGACCCCGGGCCCCGATTTGGGCCTTGCCGGTGTGGTGCTGCCGGTAAACGTGTTCGAAGATCGGAAGACTGAACCAAATGATCTTTTCGTACCGCTTTGCAGAGGATGGCGGCATCGGCGGTTGAACTGAACGAAGCATGTCGCGCATTCCGCTTACGAGCAGCTCGTCCTTGTCGCCGTAGTGCGTGTAAAAGGTTGATCTGCCCACGTTGGCGCGGTCCAGAATCTCTTTCACCACGATCGAGTCGTAGCTCTTTTCGTGAATCAATGAAAAGAGAGCCTCGTGCAACAGCTTTTGGGTCTTTTGAATCCGCCGATCCTTAACTCGTTTTGCTGGCAACGGCATGGTTTTCTCCGAAGCCGCGCGCAAGATGATGGACAAAACTGGCGCGGTGGTCCGCTATCGCACACCTAGACCTCGGCTGTTCTTCCGCCCGCGGCTTTTCAATCCTACCCTAGAAAATAAACATCTGTCTATTTTCATACTACTGTCCATAAAACCACGGACAACACCCACAGGAGCTTAAGAAATGGATACCAAACTCGAGCAATCTCTGACATCAAAAACGACGGGCGCGGTTCTGCACGGGGCGGCCCGCTACGACTTCCTAGTCTCGCTGTTCACGCTCGGCAGGGAGCGGGTTTTTCGGGAGAAGCTTGTGCGCCTAGCGCGCCTTAAACCCGGCGAGTCAGTCTTGGATGTGGGCTGCGGGACAGGAACCCTGGCGCTGGCGGCTAAACGGTGTGTGGGGGCGATGGGCACGGTGTACGGGATCGACGCGTCGCCAGAGATGATTGCCAGGGCAGATAAGAAAGCGAGAAAAGCCGGTCTTGAGCTTGTCTTCCAAAATGGAGCTGCCCAGGCGTTGCCGTTTCCCGACGCTCAATTCGACGCGGTACTGGCTACGATGATGCTCCATCACTTGCCAAGCGGGGCTCGCGAACAGCTTGCCGGCGAGATGCGAAGGGTACTAAAGCCCGACGGTCGAGTGCTTGCCGTAGACTTCGGAGGCTCCGAACGAGGAAAGAAAACCCTTCTCGCGCGCTTTCATCGCCATGGTCATGTCGCCCTGCCGAAAATAATTGCCGTGCTAAGTGACGCCGGTTTGACCAGTGTAGAGAGCGGCGCAGTCGGGTTCAGGGACCTGCAATTTGTTCTTGCGACGGCGCGAAGCGACAGTGAAAGAGGCCGCCAGGGCAGCTAAACGGAGCGGGGCATGAAGCGACTAGGTCCTCCACGAATGCGCCCTTTGGATACTGTCGGTGGGCGTAATCACGCTCCTCGCCGGTCACGTAGCGGCCCTGTGCTATGGTCTGTCACATGCTGCGCTGTCAGCCGTTGTGGTGACGGGCGTGACTGCTCTCATTGTGATCAAGCATCTGGGTTACGCAGCTCCCCGAACGCCTTATTCCGCCGGCGACCAAGCCCATAAAAAGGGATACTCCCCATGTCGGACGTAAAACCGAGCGACGATCTTCAGACATTCCTTTCGGAAGTGAATTCACACAAGGAGTTTAAACAAGGACTCATTGACGATCTGCTGTGACAGGAGGCCGCAGTTGTGAAGACTACTGACAGCGGGCGACAGCCGATTACCCCTTTTTCCAAGCTGATGATGGGCGTCCTAGGATACCGTCATCTGCTATACGCTACTAAGCAGACAGACGCGTCCGACACCCGGGTGACTCTTACGGCCAAGGAAAGAGGTGTGGGTTCGGACCCGGGTTGTCAGGGTTGGACGCAGAACTTGCCGGATCGTTGAGCGCACAGGCTTTGGTTCTTGCGTCCCAAAGGTCCGAAGAAGCGCCAAGGGCGCCAGCTGTTACCAATATGCGTGCACAATCCAAGGGTCTCGGTATCCCAGCCAGCTGCTTACCAGCGTTGTTTGTTGCGACGCCTTCGAGGATCCGATTTTTACCAGGAAAATGGCCAGCGAAGGTTAAGAATCCGTACTCGTACCCCACAACTGATTGTCCCGCCTTTGCGCGGATATGCCCCGAGGGCGCGGGTCTGAGGCGAGACCCGGCATGGCTCTTCTTGCGACCGTGAAGTGGGCGCCGGGAACGGCTAAACTCCTCCTTATAATAAAAACGTGAGCCCAAACAAGGGAGGGCTATGAACATCTCGCGCTTATTTGCCTATCGCCAACATCTCGACGAGGTTCGCTCGGCGGCTTGTGAAGACCCTGCATATTTTGTAAAGCTCTACGCCCTACTGGTGGTATTGATGGCCGGCATCGCCACCGCGCAGTGGTATTACTACCAAATGAAAGCCGCCCCCGACCTCAGTCCCGTTACCTTTTTTATCACAGCCTGCCTCGCCAATTATGTGGGGCTCCTCTTTCTGGCCACGATGGTCTCCTGGGGTCTCGTCCGGCAAAGCCGCAAATCGTGGGGGGTGGCCCTGCCCGAAGAGACGAGGGTGGCCTTCTTTCGCCCCGGCGTGTGGGCAGGGCTTACGATCGGTTTACTCTACTCATTCCCGCTCTGGATGGTGGGCATGGCCTTGATTGTGGCGCATATCCAGCTGGGGTTCTTTGTGCAGGGGGTATCCGGCCTTGCCGCGCTGATTTATGGTATCCAGGCCGTGCGTGACCTGTACGAAGTCCCCAGGAGACGTTATCTGTACGGTTTCGTGGTATCGCCCTTTCTCGTCGTGGCAATAATTGGCATGGGGCTCGCCATTGCCATACCACAGTGGCAGGACTATGAACGCACAGCGCAGGCGGCACGTCCTCAAACCCCCTTCGTCCCTGAACAGGCCAAGACGTCCCCGTTGGCACAATTGCGGCTAGACGACGCCTCGTGCGCTGGCGGGCTGCCGCTTGCCCTGCCGCTTCATACCGGTCGCTGGTATGCCGGGACGGTGGTTGGGTTTGTGCCGCGATTGTTGGCATTAACGATCGTTTTGAGATCCGAGGCGCTGGTGCACGGCACCTTAGAACCGGCCTATATGCAGAACACGCGGGTCTACGTTCACCCTGTTAACTTGGGTCCCCGGGCCCACCTCCTGGCGGTGGTTCCCACGGGCATGTCGGTCCATCTTGGCGAGAAGGTGCGGGTCGCCGCGGGGCGCGCCTCACATCGATTCGCCTGCCAATACATACCGAGCCTGGTGATGCCCAAGCGCTAAGTCGGCGGGCTAAAGATGGCGCTGAGCTCTGCTCCACTAAAGACTGCCCGGCTTCGTTCAGGGGGACTCACCACCGTACTGCCACGACGGCCCATATCATCTCAAGTTTGAGATGGGCGGCCTGGAATTCGGTGACGACGGGCGGGCTTCTCTATACGTCGGCCTCTTGGCGAGACCCATGTATCGGCTCATGATAGCCCCGGTATGGGCTTAGGGGCGACCCGGAAACGGATGCCGCTCGGGGATCGACGTGAGCGTAGGCCACCACGTCGTCTCCAGTCGTTCCCGTAGACAACGCCGTCTGCCTTAAGCCGTGGCTACTTTTTGATCTCTGCCTTGAGACGCTCCAGGTCCGAGTCCACGGCGCTTCCGGAGCGCAGTTTGGCGAGTTCCTTCTCCGCTTGTGAACGATCGTCCCCGTCATCAAGTACGCCGCTATCAGCCAGAGAGTCGACGGCCTGGGCGCGGGCCTGCATCTGTTCGGTCTTCTCCTTGGCGCGGCGCACGCTTTCCCCTACGCCACCCAGTTTCTCACTGAGGCCTGACATCGACTCATTGACCTTGACCTGGGCCTCGGCGCTCCCGTACTGGCTTTTCAGAACCTCTTTTTGTGTCCGAAAGGCATCGATGCGGTCCTGGAATTTGTGTTCGTAGTCTATGAGCTTCTGGACTTGGGCCGCGACGTTGTCGCGTGCCTCGGTGAGTGATGCGAGCTTCACAGCCGCCGCTTGTTTTTGGGTGAGGGCCGCGCGCGCCAAGTCTTCGCGATTCGATTGCAGGGCAAGTTTGGCGTCGTTCTCGCAGCGCGTCACCTCCGCCTGCGCGCTCGCCATCTGCTGCTCGAGGACCTTTTGCTCCGTGACCACGTCGGCTAGGTGGCGGCGCGTCTCCTGCAGCCCCGACAGCATCTTCTCATAAGACAGGTCCAGCGTCTCGTTCGGGTCTTCTGCGGCGTTGATCAGTTTATTGAATTTGGCTTCGATTACTTCGGTGGCGCGTTTTAAAAGGCTCATAGGAGGCCCCCTAGTCGTTTACAGGGATAACAATTTGCGGCACCAATCGTTCGGGAATGACAGCCGCGTCCTCGATCGGCTTGACGGCGGTGCCGATCGCAAAAAACTCGATCACATGCGGCTGCCAGTTGTGCGAACCCTCGTGCAACTGCACCGCCACAACCCCCTCGGCCCCCGACTCCTGGGCCTCTTGCTGCATACGTTCCATGGCGAGCTCGCGGGCATCGTACATGGCCTGGGTAAAGAGCGGCATCTCGACATTGCGCCCGAGGTTCCCAAGCGACTGCACCATGCTTTGGTGGGCGACGTGGTAAACGCAGGAGCCCATCACGAGCGCGAGCGGCCGATAACCCGACTGCAAGAGCATCCAAAAATCCTGGCCGGAGAGGTCCGAGGTAAAGGGCTTACCCGCGGGCCCCTTAAATCCCGGATGGCCCTTGCTGTGCGCGATGGCGGTGCCTACTGCCAGGAACTCCAGGATATCCTTATCCCAGTCCATGCGTTTGACCTCGAGGCGCACGCCCACCACGCCGTCGGCGGACAAGGACTGGGCCTCTTGCTCCATGCGGCTCATCGCCAGTTCGCGGGCCTCATACATAGCTTGTGACAACACCGACATCTCTTGGTTCTTGGCCCAGCCGGCGTATTGGATGCCGGTGTGGTAAATACACGAGCCTACGACCAGGCCTAAAGGCTCGAAACCGGCCTCGCCCACCATCAGAAATTCGTTGACTGAGAAGTCCGAGGTAAATATCCCTCCGTGACGACTGGTGTCACGTAATCCCTTGAGACGTTCTACCGCGTGTTGGGGCAGGTCGCCCGTAACGTCGCTCATGCTACAAAACCTCCTTGGTGTTATCGGCGGCCGCCAAGAGCGCGGTATCGCGCACGTTGAGGACGGGACGCACGCCAAACGGCCGCCGGCTGCGCGTATCGTGGATGACGGCCGTGCCGAGCGCTATATGACGCGCCAGGAATCGCGGATAGGGATTGTTCTCGTCGGGCTCGATGCGGTAAAGCTCCGAGTGTTGGGTGTGGGCCAAGACGCCCGTGCCTAGGCGCACCCCGTCGTCGCGCAGTTCTTGCAGAGCCTGACGACGAACCTGTGTCAGAAAGGTAGAAAGCCCGCTCAGCTCCTGGTTCCAATAGCTGGGCGCCATCCCGGCGGAATAGCCGGTGGCCACAAACCAATCGAAGTGGGCGCCGATGGCCACCCCCACCGGCACGATGCCCGACTCCAAGAGTCGCGCGAATTCCAGGGCCGAGACCGTCGCCAAGGCCGGGTTCGTGGACTCCGGAAGGGCGTCCATGCGTACGGCGGTACCCAAAACCGCGTAGTCCATGTGGTCCTCGTTCCCGGCACCCGGCATCCGCTTGACCTGCATGGTCACGTCGACCACGGCGTTCGCGCCCATGAGGGCGGCCTCCAGTCGCAGGCGGTCGATCGCCGTGTGCCAACCCTCGTAGTGGCCGCGGGTCCAGGAGTAACCGTAGTGAAACCAACAGTTACCGGAGACGAGTCCCAGGGGACGAATACCGTGGGAGCGTTGCGCAAGGAGGCCTGCGGGCGAGGCCGTGCTCACCCACGGGCGCTTCCCGCTCATGGTTTCGGCGAGTCGGTTTTTGACGAATCCGGGCACGCTCCCGTGGGTCAGCGCCTGTTCCCACTCCGCTTGTCTCGCCTGTGACGCGGCATCGTCTTGCCCGCCTTTTCCGAATCGACCGAATAGTGACATACCCTTCCTTCTAGGAAGTCAGGAAATCGTGCAGGATGCCGCGCGCGTTCCCCATGCTTCCGGAGAGCGTGCGCAATTCATTCTCGAGGGACTGCAGCCAGAGGTCGAGCGGGAGGGTCTCGTTTTTCACCACCACACCCCGCACCTCGTGTTGGCGACTCGTCTGGATGTGGGGGCTGTGCGCGTCCAGCACATAGCGCCCGCCGTCGGTCTGCACGATCACGCCTACGACATGTTTATTGGCCTTGAACAGGCCATCGCGCTTGCGGTCCACCTGTACGCGCCCGGGCAAGGCCTGCTCAAGACGGGTGGCCAAGGCCTCCAGAAACGCGTGAAGATCAGTCTCCGCGCGCCGAATCCAGGCGGCCTGGAGGTCAAAATCGTTGATCTCGTCCATGCTTTTCCCCAAAACACGCACCCCCTAGTTGACACCACTTAGGGGCCCATTGCAACGTTTGCAGCCGCATCGCCCCGTCGGGGAGACGCGCGCGGCGCGCTGAAACCCGGGTGTTTTCGCGGGCTGCCAACAGGTACACTCCCGCCATGGAATCCCCTTTGATAAGCGGGCTGAACGAGGCCCAACTCGTGGCCGTGACCGCGTCCCCGGGTCCGGTTCGCGTATTGGCGGGCGCCGGGAGCGGCAAAACGCGGGTGCTCACCCAGCGTATCGCCTGGCTCGTCGAGCAAGGCGTGTCGCCGTTCGCCCTGATCGCTGTTACGTTTACGAACAAGGCGGCGATGGAAATGCGCCGGCGTATCGAGCGCTTACTGTCGCAATCGGTGTCCGGGCTCTGGATCGGGACCTTCCACGGACTTTCGCACCGATTTTTGCGCGCCCACTGGCGCGAGGCTGGCCTCCCCGAGGCCTTCCAAATTCTGGACAGCGACGACCAGCAGCGCCTGATCAAACGGCTGTTGCGCGTCCAAGGCTTGGACGAGGCGCGCTTTCCTCCCCGCCAAGTGCAGTCCTTCATAAACGGCCACAAGGATGCCGGGCGCCGGGCCCAGAAGATGACCCCGGGGCCCGATCCGACGCAGCGCACGCTGCTTCAGATCTATCAGGCCTATGAGCAGCTGTGTCGGGAACAGGGCTTGGTCGATTTTGCCGAGCTTCTGCTGCGCCCGCTCGAGATTATGCGCAGCCACGTCCCTTTGCGCGAACACTATCAGAAGCGGTTTCAGCATACCCTGGTCGACGAATTCCAGGACACCAACGCCGTCCAATACGAGTGGCTGAAGGCCTTCGGCTTCGGCGGCCACTTGTTTGTGGTCGGTGAC
>JAJYPQ010000139.1 GCA_021795255.1 Pseudomonadota bacterium | reverse complement strand
AGTCAGGATGGGATAAAGGCGGTAACAATACGGCAAGGGGTGGATCATGGTGCTATTTGATCGTTATCAAGAACGTTTCTTGCAACAAAGAGAGGCAACCCTCAGTCTTGACGAATACCTAGACCACTGCGCCAAAAGCCCCTTGGTGTACGCTTCGGCGGCCGAGCGCATGTTAGCGGCGATCGGGGAGCCGCAGATTGTCGATACCCAGGCCGACCCACGTTTGGCGCGCATTTTTATGAATCGCAAGCTCCTTACGTTTCCGGCGTTTGCCGATTTTTATGGCATAGAGGATGTGGTCGAAAATCTCGTGGCCTATTTCCGCCATGCCGCTCAAGGATTGGAGGAGCGTAAGCAGATCCTGTATCTCCTGGGTCCAGTCGGGGCTGCCAAGTCGTCCTTGGCCGAGCGCCTAAAGAGTCTCATGGAATGCCACCCCATCTATTGCTTGGCCGCCCAGGGCAAGGTCTCGCCTTTGTATGAATCACCCTTGGGTCTCTTCGATCCGAGAGAGGACGGACCCGTCTTGGAGGATCGTTACGGAATTCCTCGCCGCGTGCTGCAACACGTCATGTCGCCTTGGGCTGCCAAACGATTACGCGAGTTTGGTGGTGATATACGGAAGTTTAGCGTCGTGCGCCTCAACCCTTCGCAGCTTCATCAGATCGGTATCACCAAGGTCGAACCTGGGGATGAGAATAACCAGGACATAGCAGGTCTCGTGGGGAAAGTGGATATTCGTAAGCTCGAGGACTTTTCCCAGGACGACCCAGATGCCTACTCTTATGCGGGGGGTTTGAATGTTACGACCCAGGGCGTGCTCGAGTTCGTTGAGATGTTCAAAGCGCCGATCAAGATGTTGCACCCGCTGCTCACAGCTACCCAAGAAGGGACATACAACGGAACGGAAGGGTTCGGCGCCATGCCCTATCAGGGCATCATTCTAGCCCACAGCAACGAGTCCGAATGGGCAGCGTTTCGGAATAACAAGCGTAATGAAGCCTTTCTCGACCGGGTCTACATCGTGAAAGTGCCCTATTGCCTGCGGGTGACAGAAGAGACGCGGATCTACCGTAAGCTTCTTGAAGGCAGTGCCCTAAGCGGTGCTCCGTGCGCGACCGATACGCTGGAAATGCTGGCGCGATTTTCGGTTTTAAGTCGCCTGAAAGACCCTGGCAACAGCAGTCTTTGGTCAAAGATGGAGATCTACGACGGCAAAACTTTAAAGGACCGGGACCAACAGGCCAAAAGCCTCCAGGAGTATCGGGATATGGCCGGGGTGGACGAGGGCATGGACGGCATTTCTACACGGTTTGCCTATAAAATCCTGTCGCGCACGTTCAATTTTGATAACGAGGAAGTGGCAGCCAATCCGGTCCACTTGTTGCTCGTGCTCGAAAACCAGGTTCGTGCCGAACAGTTTCCGGCGGACCTCGAGGCGCGTTATCTTGGGTTCCTCAAGGACGAACTAGCGGCCCGCTATGCCGAATTCCTCGGGATGGAGATCCAAAAGGCCTATCTCGAAAGCTACGGGGACTATGGCCAGAACCTCTTTGACCAATATATCCAGTATGCCGATTTTTGGCTACAGGACACCGAATTCCGGGATCCAGACACGGGACAGGTGATGAACAGAACCTTGCTTAACGAAGATCTTGAGAAGATCGAGAAACCCGCGGGTATTGCTAATCCTAAGGACTTTCGCAACGAGGTTGTCAACTTCGTGCTGCGTGCGAAAGCGAGCCATGGGGGCAAGAGTCCAGCATGGACAAGCTATGAAAAGCTTCGGGTGGTGATCGAACGTAAAATGTTTGCCAATACTGAAGACCTACTTCCCGTTATTTCGTTTGGCAAGAAGCGTACCTCGGACGATGAGCGTAAGCACCACGATTTCGTGGTGCGCATGCAGCACAAAGGCTACACAGAAAAGCAGGTGCGGCTGCTCGTCGATTGGTACATGCGCTACCGTAAGCATCACTAAACTCGGCAGGAGCTAGGCGAACCGGCAGTGTGTCACAGGGAGAGGGCCACGGCCTTACCTTACCGGCCGGGAGGAAAGCGACTATGAGCATTATTATTGACAGGCGCCATTCCGGGGCCCATTCGACGGCCAATCAGGATCGTCTTCAGCGGCGTGTGCGTGGACGGATCAAGGCGGCGATAGAGAAACTGGCCCGCTCGCGCTCCATGAGCGACATTCTTGATGTGGAACAGCCCATCTCGATTCCGACTAAAGATCTTCACGAACCGAGCTTTCGGCGCGATCTGCGCGATGCATCGTGGGAGCAGGTCTTACCGGGGAATAAGCAATACCGGCGGGGGGATCGCATTCCGAAGCCGGATGATGCGGACGGCGACGGAAGTGGGAAACAGGGCAACGCGGGCGGCGGCGTAGATGGGCTCGGTGAGGACGAGATCGCGATTGTACTTACGGCCGACGAGTTTCTGGCCCTCTTATTCGATGGTCTCGCGCTTCCCAATTTGCGCCAGACCTCCCTTGAGGACGTAGAGGTCGAGAAATGGCGTCGGACCGGGTTCATTAAGGATGGAAGTCCTTCACGCATGCATATCGGGCGCACCATGCGCACAGCCCGCGCGCGACGTATAGGACTGAGGGCGCGAAAGAAGCGTGAGTTAGACGAACTACTAGAGCAAACCCTTGTTCTCGAAGAAGAAATACGCGCGCGAGGGCAGCAAGGCCAGGACACGAGTATTGAACGCAGTCGTTTGAGCGAGTTGGAGGCCGAAGTCAGGGCGTTGGAGAGAAAGATTCGCGCAATTCCGTTTATAGACGAGTCCGATTTGCGCTTCGCCCACATCGATCGTAAGCCCCTTCCGGTGACAAGCGCTGCGATATTTTGTGTTATGGACGTATCGGGGAGTATGGGAGATACCGAAAAAGATCTCGCTAAAAGATTTTTCCTGTTGCTCTATCTCTTTATCCATCGTCAATATCGCGCGGTAGAGCTCGTATTTATTAAGCACCATAGCGAGGCATCTGAATGCACTGAGGAGCAATTTTTTGGGTCGCGCGAGGGAGGTGGCACGCTTGTTTCGCCGGCCTTGGCCCTGGTCGAGGAGATTATAGCGGCACGTTTCGCGCCTGATAATTGGAACATTTATCTCGCTCAAGCCTCGGATGGTGACAATGCCAATGAGGATCTCCCCGTGGTACAGGCGCGTTTGCAGGGTCTCCTGCCGCAGTTGCGCAATATGTATTATTTGGAGGTGAATCAGGAACGCGAAAGCGAGCTTATGCGTATCTATCTCGAGATCGGCCAGCGCTTTCCGGACCTCCTGACTGCCAAAGCATCCCAAGCCGCCGATATCTACCCGCTTTTTCGCACGCTTTTCGCTGAACGCGAAGAGGTTCGCCATGACAACACATAACGCAGCCCTGCTTTTTGTCGACAATGATTGGACGTTCGAGCGCATCGCTGCGGTTAGCGAGCATATCGCTGTGATTTCGGAACGTGAGCTTAAGCTCGATACTTACCCAAACCAGATCGAGGTCATAAGCGCCGAACAAATGCTGGACGCCTACGCCTCAACCGGCCTACCTATGTACTACCCTCACTGGTCTTTTGGGAAGCAGCGCGCCATTGAGTCCGGGCAATATCGCCGCGGGGAGATGGGTCTCGCATACGAGCTTGTCATCAATAGTAACCCCTGCATTAGCTATCTCATGGAAGAGAACACCATGATGATGCAGACTTTGGTAATCGCCCATGCCGCCTTTGGACACAACGCCTTCTTTAAAAACAACATGTTCTTTCGACAGTGGACGGATGCCGAAGGAATTTTGGATTATCTTGAGTTTGCGAAGGGGTATATTGCGCAGTGCGAGGAGCAATATGGCATCGACACGGTGGCCGATGTTCTTGACGCTGCGCACGCGATTAATCGCAACGGCGTAGATCGGGCCCCCCGTCCGCAGAAGCTATCGGCTTGTGAGGAGGAGGCGCGCCGTAAGGAGCGGGCGATTTTCTTGGAGCAACATTTGCGGGACGTGTGGCGGACATTGCCCAATAGGGCTGCTACAGCCGTTAATCTCGACGAAATTCACTTTCCCTCAGAGCCGCAGGAAAATCTTGTCTATTTTATAGAGAAAAACGCGCCACATCTGGAGACATGGAAGCGGGAGATTCTACGCATTGTTCGTAAAATCGCTCAGTATCTCTATCCGCAAGGGCAAACAAAAATTATGAATGAGGGCTTTGCGTGTTTTGTGCACTATTACGTTCTACATAGCCTTCACGCCCAAGGACTCATCAGCGACGGAGCATTGATGGAGTTTTACGCAAGCCACACGGCCGTCACCTTTCAGCCGGATTTCGATAGCCGCCACTACAGCGGCATAAACCCCTACGCGCTCGGCTTTGCGATTTTTCAGGATATCAAACGGATTTGCGTCGCGCCGACCGATGAGGATTATCGGTGGTTTGACTTTGCAGGGGACCCGGATTGGCTTAAACAGATTCATTTTGCGATGCGTGAGTTTCGGGATGAAAGTTTTGTTATGCAGTACTTGTCCCCGCGGGTCATCCGTGACTTTCATTTTTTTGTACTGACTAATGATCCGGATGAGGACGCATTTGAGGTAGCGGCGATCCACGACGATGCGGGCTATCGCGAAGTGCGCAGTAGGCTTGCTCAACAAATCGCAGAAGGTGTTCGCTCTCCCGACATTGAGGTGGTAGAAGTGAATCGTTGGGGCGACCGGCATCTCCATTTGCGAAAAATGGATCACTACCCGCTTGATCGGGGAGAGGCGAAGAAGACCTTAGACCACATCCGATCGCTGTGGGGGTATGATGTGCATCTGGATCTGTCTTCTTCCACCTTGGTCTCAAGGGCCGTAGGCAGCTAAGGTCCCAGTCTCCCTGGGCCGATAGGTCAGGCTGGGCACAGGACTGGCTGTGAGTCATGGCGCTGAGCCAGGCGTTAGAAAGAGATGACCTCGATCGGAGGATCCCGCAGGCGCTGCTCCTGGCTTTGGAGGAGGGATACCAATTCTCGGAAATGGCGCTCCTCGCTAAACCACGGAAAGATGAGCGGAAACGCGGGATCGTGCCAGCGGCGCGCGATCCAGGCGTTGTAGTGTAGGAGCCGAAGCGCCCGTAACGGTTCTATGAGGCGCAATTCGCGACGGTCAAACGACCGGAAGAGTTCGTAGCCGCTTATCAAGGCCCTTAGGGCCTCTTCTTGTTCGGCGTGGTCTCCTGGGAGCAGCATCCAGAGGTCCTGGATCGCCGGACCGTTTAGGCAATCGTCGAAATCGACAATCGCGAAGTGCTCACCATTGAAGAGGACGTTCCCGGCGTGGCAATCGCCATGAATTCGGAACATGGCCGGGTCGACCGCAGAAAAGGCCGCCTTAATCGCGGTATGGAGGCGCTCGGCTGAGCTGAGAAAGGGGGTGCGCAGGTCGGCTGGGAGGAACGGACAATCACGCAGCGTGGCGATGGCAGGTGCCACGAAGGAGGCGGCATCGAGCGTGGGGCGGTCTTTAAAGCGCCCCTGTCCCACGCCATGCAATCGTCCCAAGTAGCGTCCAAATGACGCCCGCTCCTCGGCAGTTTCTAAACCGCCCGTGCGGCCCGGGCGCCAGGGGAAGGCCGCAAAGCGAAAGCCCTGCTCTGTGAACAGAGTCGTATTGCGGTGGCGAAAGGGGGCTACGGCGGGTATCTCGGCTTCACAAAGCTCTTCTGTAAAGCGGTGCTCCTCGAGAATCGCGGCATCGGTCCAACGACCAGGTCGATAGAACTTCATCGCCCAGGGCACAGTATCCGTCTCGACCTTATAGACGCGATTCTCATAACTATTGAGGGCTTGGAACCCGCCCGTGGGTTGCAGATCCAGCGCCTCGGCCGCGTTTAAGATGATTTCCGGCCTGAGGTCTGCGTAGGGGCGTGTGGTCGAGAGCGGGCCGTCAGAAGTCATGCCAAAGTATAGCGGTGCAAAATGACCTTGGCAAAATACCGGCGTTGCCGTTAGGTCTGCCGGGGAACGGTCCAAGGAAGTTTGAGGGAGATCTCGATGATGCCGCCTAGTAAACACACGGGCACCTCGCAGTTAGCGTATGCTAAGGGCTCTTATAGTCGGAAAGGAGAGCTGTTATGGCCAAGGGCCAGTTACGCGGAAATCGGGAAGCCAAAAAACCCAAGCAAGTGAAAAAGCCGGCGGCGCCAGGAGCGGGCTTGGCTGGCTCGGCATCGCGACAGGGCGCGCGCACAAGCGAGCCCAAAAAGCCTTAACCCGCGCCCAGAACGGCCTTAAAGCCCCAGAAAGGCGGCTCGGGCGGGGATCCTAACGCATGGTCACAAGCTCTTCGGCGCTTGTCGGGTGAATAGCAAGGGTATCGTCGAAGTCGCGCTTTGTGGCCCCAAGACGCAAGGCGACCGCGAACCCTTGAAGCATTTCATCGGCGCCTTCGCCCAGGATATGGAGGCCGACAATGGTTTCCTTGCGGCCTACGGTGATCAGCTTCATGGCGGTCTTGTCGGGGTCTTTGGCGAAGGCGTGTAGAAGGGGCGTAAACTCGGTGCGATAGACCTTTATCCCGTCCTTACCGTGGCGTTCCCGGGCTTCGTCCTCGGTGAGACCGACCGTGCCTAGAGGGGGATGGCTGAAAAGAACCGTAGGGATTTGGCTGTAATCGAGGTGCCTGTCTGTCATGCCGCCGAACACCCGATCAGCAAGCCGGCGACCGGCGGCAATGGCAACCGGGGTCAGGGCGGCTCGCGATGCGACATCACCCAAGGCATACACCCCGGAAGCCGTCGTGTTTTGATAGTCGTCGACCACGATATAACCATCGCTATCCGTGCTAATCCCGGCCGCCGCGAGCCCTAAATCCGTACTCTGGGGCGTGCGACCGATCGCCCATATAATGCCATCAAGACCCGACAGGGTTTCGCCATCGCGCGCGATAAGCGAAAACCCCGAGGAGTCTTTCCGGGCCTCTGTGATGTGCCTATGGGTCAGCATGTCGATTCCAGAGCGCATCATGGCGTCCATAAGGCCCTCCCTTAACATGATGTCGAAACGATCCAGAAAGTGTTTCCGACGTAGGACGAGTGAGACCTTGGCCCCGAGGCTATTGAGAACCCCGGCCAGCTCCACGGCGATATAACCCGCTCCCACGATCGCCACTCTCTGAGGGCGTTCCTCTAGGCCAAAGAAGCCATCAGAGGTGATGCCCCAGTCGGCCCCCGGAATACTCGGCACAAGCGGGCGACTGCCTGTGGCCACGACAATGTGTTCCGCGTCATAGATTTGGTCCCCTACCGCCACATGACGGCTATCGACAAATCGCCCATAGCCGCGTAGGAGGTCCACGCCGTTATCGCAAAGACCCATGCCGTACCGATCGTTGAGCCGGGAAATATAGGCATCGCGCGTCGATTTAAGGGTGGCCCAGTCGAGCCTTCCCGAAAACCCGGGAAAGCCGTAGTCTGGGGCTCTATCGATGCTGTTTTGAATGGTAGCAGCGTTCCAGAGTATTTTTTTTGGCACGCATCCGAGATTCACGCAGGTTCCACCCAGAGGTCCTGGCTCGACAAGGGCGCATCGGGCGCCGTAGCGGGCCGCGCGATTAGCGGTCGCTATACCGCCGCTACCCCCGCCTAGCACGATAAGATCGTAATGCCCAGGCATACGCGGTCCTCCGGAAGGTGGCCAAGTGTCTACAGGACTCAGATACCGGGACCCCGGTCTGGGTCTTATTTCGTTTCCAAGTAGCGTGCAAGGTCATCTGCGCCGCCGATGTGCCGACCGCCGATAAAAACCTGGGGCACGGTAGAACGGCCGGTCGTAGCGCGCAGGGTTCGCGAGGAGACCCCGGTGCCCTGACCGGTTTTGATCTCCTCAAAAGCGATATCCCGCTCGTTTAGCAGAGACTTGGCGCGAAAGCAATGGGGACAGCCCTCACGCGTGAAGATCGTGACGAATTCGGGCCCCTTGGCTTTCGGATCGATGTAAGACAGCATGGTGTCGGCATCGGACACTTCAAACGGGTCGCCCGGCTTGTCGGGCTCGATAAACATCTTCTTGATGGCGCCATCTTTTACCAACATTGAGTAGCGCCAGGATCTTTTGCCAAAACCTATGTCGGATTTGTCGACCAACATTCCCATCCCGGCCGCGAACTCACCGTTGCCGTCGGGAATAAAGCGGACGTTTTCCGCGTTTTGATCCTTACTCCAAGCCTCCATGACAAAGGCATCGTTGACCGAGAGGCAAAGTATCTCATCGACACCATGGGCTTTGAACACTGGCCCTAATTCGTTATAGCGCGGTACGTGGCTCGATGAGCAGGTTGGGGTGTAGGCCCCGGGTAGGGCAAACACGACGATGGTCTTGCCCTTAAACAACATGTCGGTCGTAACGTCTTTCCAGTCGCTCCCCGAGCGGGTCTTAAAGGTGACCTGGGGAACACGCTGACCTTCCTTATTGGCATGCGACATAAAAAACTCCTTATCGGTATGGACGTGTGTTGGAAATGGTATGTTGGGTGAGCAGGGCTAAAGATGTCCGCAAAAGCGGCGTCGCCGCGATCACAGACGTTCCCATATCGTCACCTGGGCCAGTGAGTGCTGAAATTTGCGGGCGGTCTCGCGGATGACAAACGGCACATCAAAGGGGCTGCCTTCAAGCAGCCGAAAGCGGTCCCGGAGTAGGCTACGTAGGGCATCGAACGTCGTCCAAGTCTCTCCATCACGTTTATATCCGCCTAGCCATTCTTC
>JAJYPQ010000138.1:6537-8833 GCA_021795255.1 Pseudomonadota bacterium | reverse complement strand
TGGTGTCGGGGATAAGGAGGGTCCGAGCGGTTCGGTCCAGGTGTTCCCAGCGCATGGCGGCAATCTCTCCGCGGCGCATGGCAGTCTCGATGGCCCAGACAATGAGGGCCTCGATAGTCCCGGCGCCTGGCGGCGCCACCCGGTCGTAGGCCTGCGCGGCCGCGCGCAGTCGGGTTTCCTCGTCGCCCACGAGACGGCGGTCACGTCCGGCCGGGAGTTTTGGGCGCTGACCCTTCACGAGGTCCACGGGGTTGGTGAGGGATTCCATGCCCCAGGCGGTGCGGGCGGTATTGAAGAGGTGGGAGAGGAGGGCTAAGTCCAAACGAATGGCGTTGCCGCCCAGGCCTTCGGATTGGCGGGCTCGGATAAACGCCGCGACATCCGCGCCTCGTATCGCGGCAAGTGGACGGCGGGCAATGGCGAGCTCTGCAAGGTTCTTGATGCGGTCTCGTTCGCGCTTGGCCGTGGAGGGTTTCTTGGTCGGGGTTATCTCCTTCGCATAACGGTCTAAGGCCTCGGCCAAGGTCGTGGACTCAGCCTCGGCGCGAGAGACGAACACACCACGGTCCATTTCGCCCTCGACCTGCCGGACCCAGGCCTCTGCCCGAGCCTTGGTCGTGAAGGTCTTGCATTGGATGGGTTGACCGCGCCGGCGCACACGGGCCTCCCACTGTAAATCCCCACGCTTTCGGATAGACGCCATCGTGCCCCTGGAGCAGGTTGTCTCGGCTGAAAGTAAGTGGAGCAAATTTGGAGCAAAAAATCAAACAGGGGATGGCTCGCGGGAGAATGTGTTCTGTAACCCCTTGATTTACTTGGTGCCCGAGCCCGGACTTGAACCGGGATGAAGTCGCCTTCGAGGGATTTTAAGTCCCTTGCGTCTACCGATTTCGCCACTCGGGCCACCCGGCAAGCCTAGAGCTTCTGGGGGCGCATGGCAACGGGTGGCGTCGGGCCTGTCTTAAAACTAGGGCGAGCGGCTTGTTATTGGCGGGAGGGCACCTTCTAGGATAAAGACGGCACGCGCTAATTGTAAATTTAAAGCAAAGAATCAAGGCTTATGGGTCAAAAATGGGGCAGTCGAAGTGGCCGTATTCTGGCACCCCGCGGCTTTCTTTCGGGTCCGAAAATGCTTTTATTTATCGAGCGGGGCCTGTAGCGCACCTAAAGCCTTTTAAGAAACCCGGAGCGGACCCGACTTTACGGGCGCCCACCAGCGAATGCGAACGCGCCGGCTCTTGGTGCGCGCGACTGGTCTCCATGTATGATGTAAGCCCTTCTATCGCCCTCGATCTCGACGTGCATTACATCGAGACAGCATGGCCCATGATCTTACAACAAAGCTGCGAAATGCGAAGCGCCCGTCCCGCAAGCGAGCCGGCCGTACATTCTTAAGCTGTAATGGCTCATGACCGCTTCCGGCTCAAGAGGTGCGTCGTCCATAATAACTACATAGGTTGGTCGATCCCTCTTTGTGGGGCAGGGCGGGTTCGGCGTAGGACTATACGTCTTCATTGCCGCCGCGCGCCGGCAGCTTTTATTCCATTTACGGACACGAAATGACGCATTACGGCAAAGAAGTTTGGTTTGCCAGATATCAAGGGCGCACGCGACCTTTCGATTTTGCCCCACGCGCGCCGCCCCACAAGGGTAGTCTTTGGCGGGTGCCGTGCCGGACGCGTGATCGCACAACGCGTCCGAGGGCCTAATGGTTTAGGGGAAGCGCTGGACGATGGCCTCGAGTGGCTGGCGGCTTTTGGTAGGCTGGGGTTCTGTGCGGTAGCCGAAGGCGACCATGCAGCTCACTTGCAGGGCATTGGTGTCGACACCGCAGTTGTCGCGCAGAATGGCGTTGACCGCATCCACTGGGAAGCCTTCGATGGGGCAGCTGTCGATACCCATCAGGGCCGCTGCCGTCATCATGTTGCCGAGGGCGATGTAGGTCTGGCGCGCCGCCCACTCGAAGAGTAGCCGGTCGGAATCGAGCAAGTGGAAATCGGATTCCTGGAAATTCTTAACGAGACTCTCGCGTTTTTGTAGGTGCGTCTCCGGCAGCTTGTGGATGTCTCGCATGATGTGCCAGATGTAGCTTGCGTTGTAGCGCATGCCCTGGGCGGTGCGGGCCAGCACGACGACGAAGTGGCTTGCCGTGGGCAGGGAACGCTGGGCACCCCAGGTGACGGTCCGCAGCTTCTCTCTCAGATCCATGTTCTGCACGACGAGAAATTTCCAGGGCTCGAATCCGTAGGAGCTTGGACTCAAGCGCGCGGTTTCCAGGATCGCCTCAAATTGGGCA
>JAJYPQ010000138.1:0-6527 GCA_021795255.1 Pseudomonadota bacterium | reverse complement strand
GGCATCCGGGATGCGGCGCTTGGGATCGAACACCTTACAGGCGTGACGAAAGCGCATGGCTTCCAGAACTGTCGTCTCATCAACACGCATTCTCGGCACTCCTTCATGTAAATCGTCGTGGCGGGCGGCCTCATACGGCCCCGCGTCATGATAAACCGCCCCGTCGCCACACAAAAGCACAACTGCTCAAGGAAGCGCGCGGCAGGCAGCTTGCGCTGTCAGGATGGGGACATGATCGGCGCCACAATCACGCCCTATGCTGCTTATAACCTCAACTATGAGCGGTTTGCGTTCACGACCTTCGGCGCTGCTGACCGGGCGGCAGCCTAGAGTCGCCAAAGATTAGCTATTGAGGGGCTCATGAGGGCTTCTTCCGGGCACATCGGCAGTACCGGATGCTGGGCGCAGCATAAGAGGCTTGCGCGGGGGCATGGCTATGGGTTCGGGGTAGAGCCGGGGGTGCGGTTGTTGGAATTTGGCCGGGACATCGGCGTAAAAGAGATCTCGATTTATGGATTTACTCGCGACAACAACCAAGCGGCCGGTGGCGCAGAAGGCGGCGCTTTCGGAGCCGTGCATGCGTTTTGCAAACGAGCCTAAAAGGCGGGCGCCGCGCTTCTTGTGCTCGGCGACAAAAATGCGAGCATATTTCCGAAGGAACTACGGATCTACCGAAAGCGGCAGGGGATCGGCATGAAGGTCAACCGGCTCGTGAATTACGGGTGGGGTGGGGGGTATGGAGGATGAGCACCATAAGGGCTTGCGTTCAAGCGCGGTTTCGAGAGTGGACCCGATCATTCGCTGAAGCGGCGATCGGCGCTTCAGCGAATTTCCGCCCGTCGAGCCGGCGTAAGACGATTTTTATTGGCGGGGGCTAGCTCAACTTGGCCTTGAATCACTTCAAGGCAGCGCCCCACGGAGTTTCGCGCCAAGGACCGGGTAAAGACGGCGGACAGAATCTTCACGCTCATATCGCAGGCACGCCATGCTAGGATCTATAGTATGGCGACATCGATGGGGGCGGCGGTGGATCGGGGGGAGGGTGGTGGGCAGGTGACGGACAAGACCATGAGTTGGCACGCGTTACTGACGTCGGCGCGCCTTGGGGTAACGGTGACGCACGGATCACCCACCACCGGGCGCAGTGAATTCCAGAGGGATTTCGATCGCATCATCTTCTCTTCGGCCTTCCGACGGCTCCAGGACAAGACCCAGGTCTTTCCTCTGGCCGAGAGCGACTATGTGCGCACGCGTCTTACGCATAGTCTTGAGGCCTCAAGCGTCGGACGCTCGCTTGGCACGCTCGTCGGGGCGGGCCTTAAGGCGCATTACCCAGAGATCGAGGACCTGCAGGTATCGCCCTCCGATATCGGCGCGATTGTGGCAGCGGCATGCGTTGCGCACGATATCGGTAATCCCCCATTTGGCCATTCCGGCGAAGATGCCATCCGCCTTTTTTTCGAGACCCATGCCACGGGCGCCGATCTTTTGGCGTCGCTGTCCGAGGCAGAGCGCGCCGACTTTTTGCAGTTCGAGGGTAATGCCCAGGGGTTTCGGATTTTGACGCGGCTCCAAAGCCCAGACAATCGGGGCGGTCTCCAATTGACTCTGGCCACCCTCGGCGCATTCACGAAATATCCGCGTGGCGCGCGTCACGATCCGATTTCAGGAGCCGTCAGCCTGCGCAAGCACGGTTTCATGGCGGCCGACGCGGAGTATTTCGCGCAGACCGCCCTCGGGCTTAAGCTCACGGCGCGCGCCGACGGCATCTGGACGCGTCACCCGCTGGCTTACCTTGTCGAGGCTGCCGACGACATCTGTTATCACGTGGTCGACGTGGAGGATGCCTACCGACTCGGCATTCTGTCTTACGAGGATGTGGAGGGGGTGTTAGCCGGGATCATCAACGATCCGAGATTGCCGCAGCGCCTAGCGGGCATGAGCGACGACAAGGGCCGTATCGAATACCTGCGGGCGCGCAGCATCAATACCCTGGTAGAACAGGCGGCGCAGCGCTTTCTGGCGATCGAGCATCGCCTGCGCGCCGGAGATTGCGACGTCCCACTGCTTGCCGAGGTGACCGCCGCAAGCGGCATGCAAGCCCTGCGTAATCTCGGCGAACAGCGCATCTACATGGCGCCGCCTGTGGTCGAGATTGAGGCCGCGGGCTTCGAGGTCCTGGCCGGGTTGCTTGCCGTGTTTGGTGCAGCGATCGAGGCCCAAGCGCGTGGGCGGATCAATGCCCGGGACCGAATGCGCTTGAAGCTCATTCCGGCGCAGTTCCTCGGACCAAATGGCGGAGTTCATGCGGACCCCTACCAGCGTCTTTTGCGCTTGACGGATTTTGTATCAGGGATGACAGACACTTACGCGGTATCTCTCTACAAAAAGGTTACCGGAATTTCCCTGCCGGGCGGCTGAGAAATCAGATAGACACGGGCTCATCCGACTAATGGCGGACTGAACTGGATCCAGAAAATAGGAGACAGTCTTAAGGCACAAAAGAGCGTGCCATAGGAGGGCTTCAGGCGCGTTCGTGATGCCAAGGAGGGCCAGTATGGATATCGCTGAGGGTGATGGGGCGTTGATGGGGGCTATACAACATATTCTTATGGCCGGCGGCATCGACGATCCCGTAGCGGAAAGCGAGCAGATCGTAAGCGAGATCCGGGAGCGGGATCTGGAGCCGATGGGCGTGAAGGAGCGGGCGGTCGCACTGGCTCAGGCCCGCGCGAGCGGCATTCCGCTCGGTTATGTCCTTGGGCGCCAGCGTTTTATGGGGGTCGAGATTGCCGTCGGGCCCGGGGTCCTGATCCCGCGCCGCGAGACCGAGCTTTTGGGATGGGAGGCAGTGGCGCGGGTGCGTGCGGCGCGCGGCGCTCACGGCCATGGCGCACGCCTGATCGATATGTGCTGTGGTTCGGGTAACCTTGCCTGTGGCATTGCTCACGCTATTGCCGGCGTGGAGATCTGGGCAAGCGACCTCATGGAGGACTGCGCCGATTTAACCTTGCACAATGCCCAACGACTCGGGCTTTCGGAACGTATCCATGTGGCATCCGGTGATCTTTTTGAGCCCCTTGCGGCGCGCGGCGCTACAGCCTGCGATGTCATCGTGTGTAACCCGCCCTATATATCGAGCCACAGGCTTAGCCGTGACCGCCAAGACCTCCTCGACTACGAACCCAGACAGGCGTTCGATGGCGGGCCGTACGGTCTCTCCATTTACCAACGGCTTATCCGTGATGCCGTGCCGTTTTTAGTGACGGGTGGCTGGCTGCTTCTTGAGCTCGGAGTGGGGCAGGCTGTCTCCCTGAACCTCTTGCTGGGACGTTCCGAGGCCTACGATCATGTGGAGTTGGTCGCTGACTCTCAAGGAGAGCTCCGGGTGATCGCAGCACGGCGCGCCGCCATGGTCAAGGGTGCCCGTTCACCTGCGCCAAGTAGATGAGCAGCGTGATTCCCATCACCACCAGCGCCAACACCATCGCAACATAAGGGGCCGGACTGCCCGGCCCTTGTGCGACGGCCTCAGCCATGATGGCGCGACGCGTGCGCACAAAAAGCACCGATGCCCCGATCATCATGAGTATTCCCAGGGCGACGAGCCCCATGCCTAGTATCTGCGCGGCGTGCACTCCATGGTGCGCGCCGGTCCTCTTGTGCAATGCCTTGCCGATATAGATAAGGAAGATATCGAATTTCTCGACCAGAAATCCAAATGCCATGACCGCGACTCCCGTGCGCACCCATGCCAAGTAAGTGCGTTCGTTTGCAGCATGATCACTATAGCGTTCGATCATCGTCTCTATCGCCTCAATTGCGGGTGAGTGTCGCGCCGCCAAGCGGCCTTATGTGCTCCGCCGTTCGACCGATTTTCGTGCATGGCCGTCGTCTATACAGTCGAGCCGTTATGGATTCCCAATGATACATGCTGAATCGGCACCGTGCGCAATTTTGCGCATTCTTGAGGGAGTGTACATGGCAGATACACAACTTAAAGGGGCGCAAGGGTCTCTTTTCGTTATGCTGCCGCACGGGACCCATGAGGGTGTTTCGTTGAAGCCTTATAGGGGATATTCGTTCAACCGTTTGCTTGTTTCAATGGCGTGGTGGTAGACGCGTGACGATCGCCATTGTCGGATCGTGGCCGGAGGCATGATCGGTGCCCGGGTGGTCTGCATGTTGTGGCATATTTTTCAAGACTTTGAGATCGACCGGCCCGTGGCGCTGGTGTGGTGGTATCCCAAGGACCCCCACGAATCTCAAGTTTCGCTCGGACCTTGTTATTTGGCCGCCGGGGCCCGCGTGGCGGGGTCTGCGACCATGAAGGTACCGTGCGTTTACGCAATAAGGCCTTTTTTATGATGTGATCGAGGCCTTTGGCGCCCTGACTGGCGTGCCGATTCTCTTGAGCGCGGACTTCGCCACGCGCGGGCGACCGCGGGCGTGCTGGCCGGAGGATGCGATCGAGGCCTATGCGAGCAGCCCGCTCGATGCCTTGGCGCTGGGCCCCTTCCTGCTTGAAAAAAATCGTTGATGCGGCAAAACCGGCGACTTTACGGAAAGTCAGCGCCCCAGGAACAAGGCGGCCAGATATCGTAGGGGTGCCAACTCCATGCGCGCGCATCTCATGGGATGAATGGTCGGCCAGCGGGGTCGGGTCGCCGATTTGACGAATAATCTTCCATTCACTACGCTTAACCGAGCCCAAAAATACACTACAAAAAAGAAGCGGGGGAGGAGCGTATGAGCACAAGCGCATCACGATGGGCCTATCTATTGCTGGTCATTCCGTTTTTGGGGACTTTATGGGTCCCCTTATATAATCGCGTCCAGCCGACGGTGTTGGGTTTCCCCTTTTTTTATTGGTATCAGCTCGCCTGGGTTCCGGTAAGCGTCGTTCTGACGGGTATTGTCTACCGTCTGGGCCGAGGAGCTCAGAACTCCGATGAGGCCGGCTCATGAGCGCTGCCCTCGGAGTCTTCCTCGCGCTCTTTTTTCTGGTGACCGGGCTTGGTTTTTGGGCGAGCCGCTGGCGACCGGGTGACCTCAGCCTTTTGAATGAATGGGGTCTCGGTGGGCAGCGATTCGGAAGTTTTGTGACCTGGTTCCTGCTGGGCGGCGACCTTTATACGGCCTACACTTTTATTGCCGTTCCCGCGCTTGTGTTCGGTCAGGGGGCATTGGGATTCTTCGCGCTTCCCTACACGATCGTCATGTATCCCGTAATGTTTGTGATCATGCCGAGACTCTGGACGATCGCTCGCACGCGCGGATACATCACGGCCGCCGATTTTGTTGAGAACAAATTCGATTGCCGGACGCTCGGGCTACTGGTGGCCATAACCGGGATTCTCGCCACGATGCCATACATCGCCCTGCAGCTCGTGGGCATGCAGGTGGTGCTCGCGGCCCTCAATCTCGGCGGTAGCGGGACCTGGGCCGATGCCCCGCTTGTGATCGCCTTCGTCATCCTGGCGGCCTACACCTACACGGGAGGGTTGCGCGCCCCGGCGCTCATTGCCATTGTCAAAGACCTCCTGATCTATACGACGGTGTTGACTGCGATCATCGTGATCCCGGCCCACCTCGGAGGGTGGGCCGGGATCTTCGAGCATGTCCCGGCCGCCAAGCTGACCTTCCCGGCGCCCCCGGCGCACAGCACCGGGATCTATACCGGTTATGCCACGCTCGCGCTCGGCTCGGCGCTTGCGCTCATGATGTATCCGCATACCATTACCGGGGTGCTGGGCGCGAAAAGCCCCGGCGTCGTGCAAAGAAACGCGGTCTTTCTGCCGGCCTACTCTTTTATCCTAGGCTTACTCGCCTTGTTCGGTTATATGGCCTATGTCGCGCATGTAAACACATTGCCGCAGTTTCAGGCGGGCTTTAAGAATTACGGGCCAAGTTATGCCGTACCCGCGCTCTTGATGCGTTATCTGCCTCCTTGGTTTGTGGGGTTCGCCTTTGCCGCCATCGTCATAGGTGCGCTGGTTCCGGCGGCGATCATGTCGGTGGCGGCCGCAAACTTGTTTACGCGCAATATCTATAAGACTTTCCTGAACCCTCAGGTGAGCGCGAAGGGGGAGGCGAGGATCGCAAAAATCGCCTCGCTGTTCGTGAAGCTCGGGGCGCTGGTCTTCGTATTGGGGATCCCGGAAAAGTACGCGATCATGCTCCAGCTCCTCGGCGGAATCTGGATCATCCAGACCTTCCCGGCGATCGTGATCGGGCTCTATACGCGCTGGCCGCACCGTTACGCCCTGGTGTTAGGCTGGCTTGTCGGCATGGTCGCCGGAACCGCGATGGCGGCGAGCATGTCTTTCAAGAGCGTGATCTATCCGTTGGTCATCGCCGGCCATACCATCCCGGCCTATGCGGCGCTCTACGCTTTAGCCATCAATCTCCTGGTCATGGTGGTTGCCACTTGGGTCTTTAATGTCCTGCGTATCGGCGCTGGACAGGACGGCACGCTGGATGTGGAGCCGCGTAGCGCCTAAAGGACCACGAAACGAGGCCGGTTT
>JAJYPQ010000137.1:7352-8838 GCA_021795255.1 Pseudomonadota bacterium | reverse complement strand
CTACAGTCATAAGGTGGGCGTGGCGTCTTGCCGGAATTGGGTCACCCAACATCCTGAGGCCGGTACCTGGACACCCGAGATTGAAAAAGCCCTGTCCGATTTCCTGCTGTACCACCGTCCGGGGCAGCCGTGTTTTCCCTATTCGGCGTTTCGCGCGCTCTGGAAAAAGTTGGGGACCCTGGAGCGCGATGGCAAGTTTACCCATTTCTATCGTTCCGCCCTGCATCTCGATGCGAATCGTCAGGCGGGGTATTGGAGCAGTCCGCACGAGATGTTTGCGCGCGGTTTCTCGGCCGTCCTGCACGATCGTATGGCCGAACTCGGTATCGTCAATGATTTCGCGAGCCGGTTCAGCGCGCCGAACGAGTTTACGGACGATAAGTGGCGGGCCTCACCCAATCCCGAGGGTGCCGAGCGTCAGCACATGACCCAGGCCGCCGGCGCATTCTGTGATCAGATGCGCGCGGAGCTGTCCGTGCGTCCAGCCCTGGCCGCGGTTCACTCAAGGCTCGCACCCGCGGCCGCGGCCGCGACCCTATGACCCGTACGTCTCACGTGATAAGTATCGTACCGGAAACACGACCCTCCGTTGCGTGGCATAATTGTTTCTCCTGGGCTACACTCAAAGGGTCTTGTGTCAGGAGCATCACCATGTCGCAGGGAGTGATGGAAGTCGATGGGGAACGGGTTTTGAAGAGCCTGGGCCAATCGCTCAAAACCTATCGGCAACATTTGTTGCGCTGTACGCAGGCCGAGATGGCCGAGCGGCTGGGGGTGTCACGGAGCACCTATATGCGCATGGAGGCGGGGGATCCGCGCATCCCGATCGGGCATTGGGCGAATGCGTGGCGTCGCCTGTATCGGGATAAGACGCAGAATCTGACGGTCCTGGACGCGGTGCGCGAGGCGGCCGATCCGGGCGAGGCGATCGCGCGTTATGACGCGGCGCGCGCCTACGCTGCTCATCAGGATTGGCAGAAACGGATGGACGGGGATGCCGTGAAGGATCTCGAGGCCGCGACCGAGACGATTATTCAGAGAGGGAAAAACCACATCCCCAACGAAGGCGAGGTGGTGGATGATGGGGGCCCGAGCTTAGACGACCTTTTCACGCTATCTGGTCCCAAACTCTCGTGAGTCCTCCGGCCCGCCCTCTGGAAGCGGTGGAGGGCCTCACCGTCAGTCTCTGGGATCCCACACGGGCCCCCGATGCCCGGGGCCGGCGTTGGGTACCAGTCGGCTACCTATCGGCGCAAGGTCAGGCCCGGAGGCGGTTTACGTATTTTCCGGATTATAATGGGCCGCCACTTGATCCCCTGCATCTCGACTACCAGGGTAAGCCCCCAGGGGCGCAGTTCATGCCGGAAAATGGTGAAGCGCTCTTTGGGGTCTTTCGCGACATGTTGCCAGGCCATTTCGGCCTGTCATTGCTGACACGTCATTTTCCGGCGTTTGGGCGGTTTGATGATCTCGCCAAGCTCGCCTG
>JAJYPQ010000137.1:0-7342 GCA_021795255.1 Pseudomonadota bacterium | reverse complement strand
CCTGGTTTGGGTCGCGCGTTCAATCGGGACTGCTGTTCGAGGTCGCGCACCACGAGACACCGGAACGGTATATCGACGGCATGCCATATCTGGAGGTGGTGCGGGAACGCATGATCCGCTTCCAGCTTCGAGAATTGTCCCAATTGCTGGATAAGCGCAATTTTTATGGATTGACTAGTATTGGGGGCGCGCGCCCCAAGGCCGCGGTGCATCTGGAGGGACGTTACTGGATCGCAAAATTCAACATGCCCAACGATCCGTACAAGAGCCTGGCGCGTGTCGAGCATGCGAGTCTGCGGCTCGCCGCCGAGGCGGGATTGTCGGTCCCCGAAAGTCGGGTCATTACCCTCCCAGAATCCGGCGAGGATGTGTTGTTGATTAGCCGCTATGATCGATCGAGCACGCACCGCGCGCATCGGATCAGCTTGAAAACGCTGACCGGCATCGATAACACCGGGGCTTATGGGTCCACTGCGGACTTTCGGGATATCGACCGCGTCCTCAAGGCCGTCGGCGGGGAGGGAAGTGATCAGGATGAACTGATCCGGCGCCTGGCCTTCATGGCGGGTGCGGGGGTTGCAGACAATCATATGGGGAATTTCGAGATGCTGCTGGATGCGCGCAACGCCTGGCGCCTGACACCCGCTTACGATCTCGTCCCCGTGGCGGGCAACGTGGATTTCTCCACGCGCTTGTGCGGTTTTGCGAACCCCGCCCAGGCCCTGACACCGCACCTGGTACCGGCGGTGGCGCGGCTGATGAATCGGCCCTTGCAGGATGTGCAGGCCCTGATTCACACGACCTGGGCCGGTATGGCCCAACATTGCGACCGGGTCCTCAAGGAGTGCGGCGTCTCTGAGGCCGATAGCCGCGTGATGCACCAAGCCGTACCAGTCGAGCGCCTGGCGGCGCTTATGGGGGCGTCGTCGAACGTGCCCGCAGCACGCGCCGGCTTGTAGCGTGTGAACGGGTCAAGTATCTTCATAACAGCAAACACTGTGCATTGTGTGGGGGTCACATCCCATGTCTGAAGATCCTTTTTTTCTCTTGTGTCACAACGACCGGTTGGGCGGTCTGCGTCCAACGGAGGAGCGTCTCGTTGCGTTCTTGCGGGAGGCGCTCGATCCCGTGACGGTTCCCGCATGGCCAGATATGCGGGGTTGGTCCGATCTTCCGACGCGTCGCGGAGGGATGCTTCTGGATCTGGTGGCGCGCTGGCGCGCCGATGGTTTGCAGGGGCAATGGACTGGTCCTCTGCAGGACTGCCGGGAACATCTGGATGGACAACAAGCGTTCCAAGGCCCCTGGTACCATGGCGACCGACCCGCTCCCCACTTGATGGACGATTTGGCGGCTCTCTGGGGGCTCACGTCCGGATTGCACTATGCGCGCCTGCGCCAAGGCGTGCGAACGGGGGTTGTATGATGCGTTTACCAAGACACGAGACCCCTGTTGTCGGCGCGGTGGAAAAACTCATCGAACGGATAGGCGCGTATCTTCCGGAGATCATGCCGGAGCCCTTGTCGATCATCTTGGCCGGCGGCGCCGCATTGTCCTTCTATTGCCCCTATCGAACCTCCAACGACGTAGACGCGATCTTTTCCCGTCGTATCCTTTTGCCTCAGGATATTGCGGTAGCTTTTGTGGATGCGCAAGGACAGAATCGATTACTGGATTTTGATCGGCAATACCATCCCTCTCTGGGGCTCGAGCCGGAAGGTTACGAAGAGCGGGCCCTTCTGGTCAATGAGGTCGCTGGGGGTCGTATACGACTACTCGTAGTAGAACCGAACGACCTGGCGGTGATGAAGATTGGCCGGTACTGGGAGCATGACCGCGCTGATGTTCGGGCGCTGGCCGCGGAAGGGCTTTTGGATGCCGATATCGTGGCTAGCCGCGCGCAGTCTGGCCTCAGTTATTATATTAGCGATATGCGAAGTGTCGACCTCAATATTCGCGATGCGGTGCAGGTCATACGGTCTTTGACACAGAATCATAACCAGAAACCCGGGCCGTCAGTGGCCTGAAGGATGCGGAAGCCAGGATTGACTGCTCAGCCGGATGTGGGACCGGAGAAAGATTCGGGCGGTCTCTTTTTGTGTACGGAGGAATGGCAACGTGGATGCAAATGATGCGCATCGGGAAAGTGAGGATGCGAGTGCCTGAATGGCACATGCCGGTGCAGATGGCTGTGGCGTGTGCCGGGCATCACGACCTCATCGTGCATGTGGTCATGGTGCTCGTCACCATTTCCGTGAACGTGCTCGTGAACATGCTCAAGCAACTCGTGGGTGTGTTCGTGCTCGTGCCGCTCCGTGAGATGCAACCACACGCCGAGAGCCATCAGCCCCCCCGCCGCCAGAAGTTGCGGCGTGACGGGTTCATTTAGCAGCGCGATGGCCAGCACCGCGCCGAAAAATGGCGCGACCGAGAAATATGCCCCGGTGCGTGCCGTACCGAGGTGGCGCAGGCCGATCACGAACAAGGTGAGGCTTGCGCCGTAGCTGGCAAACCCCAATAGCGCCGCCCAGACGACCGTGGCGGTTCCCGGCCAAACCGCATGAGTCGACAATGCGAGGACGAAATTGGTGGTGCCTGCCACGAGTCCTTTGGTCATGGCGATGAAGGAGGCGTCGGAGAGCGACACCTTGCGGGTGAAATTGTTGTCGATGGCCCAGGCGAGACAGGCTCCGAGGACGGCGAGCGCCGGCCACGCCCCGGCAAAGCGCGCTTCCCCTGGCCAACTCAGCACCATCGCGCCGGCGACGATGGCCAGCATGCCCAGTGCGATGCGGCGGTCGAAATTTTCCTTGAATGCGAACCAGGCCAGCAATGCCGTCAGTACCCCCTCGGCGTTCAGCAGCAGGGAAGCGCCGGACGCCGGCATCGCCGACAGGCCGAACAACAGCAGCACCGGCCCGACCATACCGCCCGCCACAATCGCTCCAGCAAGCCAGCGCCAGTCGCTCCTTTCGAGGCGTACCGGTGGGGTGCGACGAATCCGGCGCACGATCCACAAACCGATGCCCGAGCCGAGATAGAGCAGCGCGGCCAACAGCCAGGGACTGGCGTGCATCAGCAGCAATTTGGCGAGCGGTGTGCCGGCTCCGAAGAGGATCGCCGCCGTCACGGCAGCAACCACGCCGCTACGGGCACCCCGTATCATGCGCCTCTCCCGCGGACAGCTGCCTTGGCCGGTGTCACAAACCCTGCCTGTTCAGAAGGGGAGCCGACATGGCAGGCGCACGCCTCGCCGCGCGCGGCGGCGACCAGCTCGCTGAGGATACCGCAGTCGCCCGCGACACGGCTGACACCACATCGGCCGCGCAGCGAAGCGAGTTGCCGCTCCAGCGCCTGCATGCTTTTCAGGCGTGCCTGAACCCGAACCAGTTGGGCATCGATCAAACGGTCGATATCGCCACAGTTGGCATCGGGGTGGGCGACAAATTCCAGCAGACGCTTCACATCGGCGAGCGGAATATCCAGCGCGCGGCAATGGCGAATGAACGCCAGCCGTTCGAGATGTGCCGACCCGTAAGCCCGATAGCCGTTGGCGCTGCGTGCAGGATCGGGTAGCAGGCCGACCTTCTCGTAGTAACGGATCGTCTCGATATCGACACCGGCGGCCGCGCCCAATTCGCCGATGCGCATAATCGTTTTCATGGAAACTCCTTTGCGGTGAACACCGATTTATTTTACACGCTTGACCATGGAGTGGCTACGGGGTGTGAAATGCTAGCCCGAACATACGCAAAGGAGAAAAATCATGTCCGTTGGCTGCTGCGGCTCTGTCTGCACACCCCAAACCACCATCAGCCCACGTTTTCGCAAGGCGTTGTGGGTGGCACTCGTCATCAATGCGGTGATGTTCGCCGTCGAGATCGGCGGCGGGATGAAATCCGGATCTATGTCGCTGCTGGCCGATGCAGTGGATTTCGCTGCGGATGCCGCCAATTACGGCATTTCGCTGGCTGTGTTTTCGATGGGCGTCGCCTCGCGCTCTCGCGCCGCTATGGTCAAAGGCTTGTCGATGGCGGTGTTCGGGTTGTTCGTGCTCGGCAAGACCGTCTGGGCAGCCATCGGAGGTACCCCACCCGAACCGCTGACGATGGGCGCGATCGCCGTGCTGGCACTCGTGGCCAATGGGGGCGTGGCTCTGATGCTCTACGCCTTCCGCAGCGGCGATGCCAACATGCGTTCGGTCTGGCTGTGCAGCCGCAATGATGCCATTGGCAATGTCGCGGTGATGTTGGCGGCAGTTGGCGTGTTCGGCACCGGGAGCGGCTGGCCCGATCTCGCCGTCGCTCTGCTCATGGGCGGGCTAGCGGTGTCCTCGGGCGTTTCCGTCATACGCCATGCCCGCAAGGAGCTTATTCAACGATGTGCTCCATCGGTTTCGCTTGCGACCGTGAGTTTGGCGCCCGGGCCGGATTCAACGAGATAATCGCATCGGGCTTTCGAGGACGGTTTGATCTGCTACAGGAGATTACCCGTCGAACCGCTATCTGCGACACAAGCATAACCAATTGGCAGGAAAGGCATTCTTCGTGTGCCAAATGTATGCGGTTCTCCACTATTTTTTGAGAACAGAGAGCAGGAAAGAATCGAACCGCGCCGAAAACGGCCAGATTCCTGAACGTATCGCGGGGCTCATGGCACACGGAAAATAGCGAGGAACTCCGCGCGGCATGCGGGAAGCACGGAAATGAAAAAACCGACTGAGAACAGTCGGCCTCGAAAAATGGTGGGGCAAATTACCCAAGTCAGTAACCGTATCCGCGGGTTGCTGACCCAGATCCACCCGGCTTTAGAGCGGGTCCTCGGACCGCGGCTGGATCACCCCGCCCTATGTGATCTCCTGCAGAAATATCCGTCGCCGGCAGCCCTTGCCGCAGCCAGTGAAAAGCGACTCACCGCGCACTTAAGCAAGCTTGCGCCCAGGCTTTCAAAAACCCTGCCGGCCGAGATCCATCAGGCCTTGCATGAGCAGACCGTAGTGGTACCGGGCACCCAGGCGGCAGGCCTTGTGCTGCCGAAGCTCTGCGCGCAGCTCGCCACCTTGCGGCGCCAGCGCGAGGAACTCGCTCACGAGGTCGAGCGTATCAAGACGTAACGCAGGGCTCCGTCATTCACCTCCCCAAGTCCTTGATGAGGCGGAGGGCATCGGATGCGCTGGCTTTTTGGTTTGCGCTCTGCTATAACAGCAGGCATGAACGATCTGGGCCAAGATGATGCGGTGGCGGTGTCCCGGGTGCGGGTGCGGCTGATCGACGCCTCGGAGCGCCCCGCCTGGGACGCCCTGATGCGCGCCCACCACTATCTGGGGCTCACCGCGCTCGTGGGGCGCAGCCTGCGCTATGTGGCGGAGGGGGACGGGCAGTGGCTGGCGCTCCTCGGCTGGGCGTCGGCGGCCTTGAAGTGCGCCCCGCGCGATGCCTGGATCGGTTGGGCGAAGCCCCTGCAGTGGCAACGGATTGGGCTCATCGCCAACAACGCCCGCTTCCTGATCCTGCCTGGGGTGCGGGTCAAGAACCTCGCCTCGCGTATTCTGGGCCAGAACCTTGCGCGGCTCTCGGCGGATTGGCAGGCGGTCCACGGCCATGGCCTTATGCTCGCCGAGACCTTCATCGATCCGGCCCGGTTTCCGGGGACCTGCTACCGGGCCGCCAACTGGATCGATCTCGGGCCCACGCGCGGCTTTGCCAAGTCCAACGATACCTATGTCGCGCACGGCGCGCCCAAGCGGATCTGGGTGTACCCCCTTCATAAAAAGGCCCGGCTCCTCCTCTCATCGCCGAGCCCGCACCGCGACCTGCCCCGTCAGGAGGTGAAGACCATGCAGCTATCCGATACCGATGCCACCACACTCTTTGCGCGCCTCGACACGCTCGAGGATCGTCGCGCAAGGCGGGGACGGCGCCACAGCCAGCGCTCGCTGATCGCCATTGTGCTCTGTGCCGTGATCAGTGGGGCGCAGGGACCTACGGCCATCGGCGAGTGGGTGCGACGATTACCGCCCGCGATGCTGCGCCGTCTGCGTTGCCGTCGCGCCGCCGATGGGCACTATGAACCCCCCTCGGAGCCCACGATCCGTCGCCTGTTGCAGACGATCGATATCGCGGCGCTGGAGCGGGGCCTGGGGGATTGGCTGCACGCGCGCGGGGCGGAGGACGAGCCGATCGCGCTCGATGGCAAAACCTTGCGGGGATCGCAGGATGGGGGGCGTCCCCGGCAACTGGTCGCGGCGCTCGGGCACGCAAGCGGCGTGGTCTTAAACCAGGTCGAGGTCGCCAGCAAGGCCTCCGAACAGCAGGCGGTGAAGCCCCTGCTCGATCCCTTGGCGCTCGCCGGGCGCGTGGTGACCGCCGATGCCCTGCATACCCAAAGAGAGACGGCTCAGTACCTGGTCGAGGAGAAAGGCGCCCATTATCTCTTCACCGTCAAAGACAATCAGCCGACCCTGAAGGCCGACATCGCAGGCCTCCATCTGGAGGCCTTTCCCCCCTCAGCACGCGACGACGAATAAGGCCCATGGGCGCGTCGAGACCCGGCGCATCTGGGTGAGCGACGCATTGAACGGCTATGTGACGTTTCCCTATGCGGCCCAAGTGGCCTGTGTCGAGCGCGAGATCTTCCACGTCAGCCACAACAAGACCACCCTCGAGCGGGTCTACCTGATCACCAGCCAAAATCGTACGCAGGCCAGTCCCGCGCAACTCCTGAAGGCGGCACTCCGGGGCTTGGCCGCGCAGGCCGACCAGGTGTTAGCGATGCTGCGTCTGTAGCCCCTAAAGCCTGAAGACTTCGGGCCCACGCGGGCCCCCCGCCGCAGGCGTTCGCCTCGCTATCGCCTCTTTGGGAGAAACCCTCCCAAAAAAGTGGCCCCCCGCCGTTTCTGGCCACCCACCCCATCGACTGGGCTCACCTCAGGCGTTCGGTGACCGAGGCGAGGCGCTAGCGGCGCGACTTTGACGGAACCGTGAGACGTAACGCCTTTTGCCTTTCCGCCCCACCCGGTCTAGTATAGCGTACAGGAGTCTCCTTTTCTTGATGGAGGGTGTGCAGCGATGGCAACCGATCCGAATAACCCCGGCAATTTTGGCAACCTGATAGGAGAGGCGATCCAGCTGGGTCGGCAGCAGTGGGCGTATGAGAAGCAGAAGCAGGCAAACGCGGAGCGTGCCGCGTTGCGCAAACGCAACCTGGCCGAGGCTGCCCGCAATCAGGCTGAGATCGATAGGCTAGATGAGAAACTTAGATTTGAACGGAATCAGTTTCTCGCAGATGCCGCGAATCTCGAGGTCATTGCGCAGGCTTACGCCTGGGCGTTGGATGATCTCGC
>JAJYPQ010000136.1 GCA_021795255.1 Pseudomonadota bacterium | reverse complement strand
TGGGCGTTCACAAACCCAGGCATCAAGACGTGCTGGGCCAAATTGAGGGTGGTAGTGGCCGTCACTTTGGTCGACTGCGGAACGATAGCGGCAATGATGCCCTCACGGATCAGAAGCGCGTGTTCATGGAGAACGAGGCCGCGTGGCTCGACCGGGATGATCCACGGCGCCCGTATACACAGATCAGCTTCCATAAAACTCCTTGTCGTAGTGACTCGGACGACCGAAATCTGAGGTCATGTCGAGCGTGTTTGTCCAATCGTCATAGTCAAGCGCCCGATTTGCTCAAGGCCTCGCCTTTCGCCGGGTGAAGGGCGCAGAGGTGGCGTGGGCACGAAGCGCGCGCCATTCGCTTGAGGATACTGATTATGCCCGGAGGGCGTCGCCAGCGACTGTTTTGACATAAGGCCTACGAACAATTCGACCTCGGCCATGGTACCATTTATTCCTCGTTTTTGTGTCCGTAGCGTTTGGGGGTTCTGTGCTTACTGACGTCTTGTATGACAAGGTCCGAGCCGTCGAGCTTCGTGACGGCGCTGTACATCTCTTGGATCAGCGGGTATTGCCAGGGACACTCCGCTATGAGGTGTGTAAGACGGCGCGCCAAGTCGCGGAAGCCATCACGGCCATGGTCGTGCGCGGGGCCCCGGCGATTGGGGTGACCGCCGCCTACGGGGCGTTTTTGGCGGTCAAAGCCGCTTACGAGAAAGACCCGCGTCGCTGGCGTCACGAGGCGGCAGCAGACTTAAGCTTGTTGCGCGAAAGTCGGCCCACGGCTATTAATCTCGCTTGGGCGCTGGATGCCATGGAGCGAGTCATGGCGGAAGAAGAAGGGGAAGAAAACTTGCTTAAGCGGGTCGAAAGCGCGGCCCGCCGCCTGCACGCAGACGACATCGCGGCCAACCGGAAAATGGGGACCTATGGCGCCGCCTTATTGCCCGCTCAGGCCCGCGTATTGACCCATTGCAACACCGGGGCGCTTGCCACCGGCGGCTTTGGTACGGCGCTCGGCGTCGTGCGTTCGGCGGCCGCTCACCGTGGCGTCGCCATGGTGTATGCCGATGAGACCCGCCCCTGGCTTCAGGGGGCGCGCCTTACGGCGTGGGAGCTTATCGAGGAAGGCCTGCCTGTGACGCTCCTTGCCGACAGTGCCGCCGGGGCCCTTTTGCAAACCGGCACTATCCACGCGGTGCTCGTGGGCGCAGATCGGATTGCGGCCAACGGTGATACGGCGAATAAGATCGGGACCTACGGACTCGCGGTGCTGGCCCGTCACCACGGTATCCCCTTTTATGTCGTGGCGCCTCTGAGTACGATCGATAGGAACTGCCCGGACGGCCTGTCCATCCCTATAGAGGAGCGGTCGGCGCTGGAGCTTTTACAGTGTCAGGGGATCCGTCATAGCCCAGCTGGCGCCAAGGCCTGGAATCCGGTCTTCGATGTGACGCCTGCGAGTTTGGTCGATGCCCTTATCACAGAAGGCGGCGTGGTCGAGCGGCCCTGCGCCCGAACCATAGAAGAGTTATTCGCCGCGATGAAGCGTTAGAGGCGTTTAGCTTGGGTGGATCTAAGAGAAATGGCGTGGTGGGTCTTTAAGGGGGCGTCGAACGCGAGTCGCAAGCGGATGGGGCACGGGGTGCAAGGTGTTCGGCCGAAGCGAGTGGGCCTTGGGTGGGGACTTTTGCGCACACAGTGGGGGTAGTCAGCGCGATTAATTGCGGGTTTGAAGTACGATTTTTCGGATATCTGGAAGTTGTGATGGGTTTCTCTCTTTTTTGTCGCGGTGACACAGCGTACTGAAACCGGAAGTCGTGATGGGCGGGGATTGAGTGCATCTATGTCCTGAAACCAGAACATAAGGTTGCGGTGAGTGCCATCTCATCCAATAGTCGGAGGCAATATGCCCACAGCAACGCCATCGCAAAGACAAGCCGAATCCTTCCTTGATTCGCCGGAGTTCGAGCGGGCGATGACGAGCGACGACGGCCAGGCGGCCCAGCAGCATCTCGATGCCGGCCGCCCGATTTACTACGGCGATGCGCGTTTCCCGGAAGGTCTGGTGAAGAAGTATCCGGACGGCCGCAAGCAACTGGTATCGGTTAGCGCCAGCGGCAAGGTATCCGTCATTCGGAACATCTGACGTCGCAACTCTGGGTCGTCGCCGGCCCGAACGGCGCCGGCAAGACCACCCTTGCAGATCGCTGGCTTTCGCCGCGTATCCCGGTCGTATCGCCCGACACCCTCGCCGCCGGAAGCCGCCTTAACCCGATTCAGGCAGGCCGGGCGGCCGTCGCACAGCAAGAGCGCCTGCTGGCAGTCGGCGACAGCTTCGCGCTCGACACCACCCTTTTGGGCCACCGCGAACTGGCGCTGATGAAACGCGCGGCCAGGCCCGAAAAAACTTACAGAAAGGATCTCTCGGACCCGGATTTCTTCTATAGATCTGTTATTTCTTGGTTCCGATAAAAATGCGCATTGGTCTTTTATTGGTGTAGCCGCGATAATCATATCTGTGTGCCCCTTGCTGAAATCGCTGTGTTGCGTCACGGCCAGCTGTAGTCATAGCTGTAGTCATAAACGTGATGGGCTCGCTTCGAATAGCGACGGTGCGGATAGGGCCCCGTTTTGGGCGGCGGCGTGCGGCGATTCGATAGAGGCCAAAAATGGCATCTGCACAAGCTGATGGACATGACCGTATCGGCAGCTCCGGGTATCTCGAAACAAGGGTAGTGACACGGAAAAATTTGGGAGAGTCCTGTGCCGACGAGACCCAGGCACTCTTTGGTGATCTTAATCGGCGCGGGTGTCTAGTCGTCGCGGCCAGCGATATTTAAGGGGCAATCAACGTAAGCTTTGGGAAATAGGTCTTGTACCGGTGGGTATCACGGGTCAACAGCGCCATATCGCGGATCGCCGCGTGCGCACCGATATAAAAGTCCGGGAGTGGCGAGCGACGTTCACCTCCCAAGTGACGATACCGGATAAAACACTTCCCTGCGAGAAACCCCGTCTCCCAAGGCAGGGGGTCGCGACGGAAAAACTCCGGAGGTATGGTCCGATCAAGATCTTCGATCCGATCAAACCCGATAGATACTTCGCTGTAGATTATGGGGTTGATGGCGAGTATGTGTCGTTCGGCCAGGCGCTCCAACTGGGCGGCAGACCATTCGTACCATTGGGGGTCCTCGGTCACAACATCCAGAATGACATTGCTATCGACCAAGACGGCGCCCATGAGCGGATTCGCCCTCAGGCGTCCCGAGTCAAGGCCATGATTTCGTCGGTGCTAAGACGTGTGGTCGCCTTGCCGCGCATGATCGTAAGCAGCTCTCGCCCGCGACGCGGGGCCTTCTCGGCCTTTCTAACAATGACGGTCCGACCCTGTACCACGAACTCCACTTCGGTGTTGGGCAGAAGACCGGCCTTAAGCCGGATGTCGACGGGGATAGTGACCTGGCCTTTGCTGGTAATACGCATGACGACCCCCTCACAACAGAGTATTACTTGTCAGGGTAATACACATGACTGGGCAGGTCAAATGCCCTATTGAAGGTTGTTACCCGGCGTCGACGCCCTTTACATTCGTGACCCTACCAGAATGAGAAGCAGGCCTGCCTTGCCTTCGCTCCCTGGTCGCCCGAGGCCTTGCACTTAATGACGGCTTGATCTCGGGGCCAGCGCTAGAGAGACCGATTTCAAGGGCCAAAGTGGTGTTGCGACCACCATCCTCGACCGACTCTTGTGCCCCTTCCGCCACACTCAACATCAAAGGAAAAGCTATCGACTGAAAGACAAACTGTAGACCCAGGCTGGTCGATAAGACGCCCAAGACCAAGTCCGACAAGGTCATGACAACGGGGGAATAACGGAGACATTTTCTCGTGCCGCAAAGGGCACAGTTTCAGGTGCCACTGACCACCCCGGTCACCTCAGTTTCGCAGCCGCGATTACACAGACTGGGATGGGCGTCTCCGTAGAGGCGTGGGCCTATTTCTCCTTCAGCGAGCCCTAGATCGACGGAGGCCCAAGACCCGACGTACCCCCTACCTCTAAAAGACGCTTATGTTTTTGAGCCTGCCCCGGCATCTTCCGGCCTGTTATTCATACTAGCATTATATTAGATAATAATTACAAACGAATGAGGTGGAAATATAGATTGAAAGTGGCTTCCGTAAGACCAAAAATCCATAGACTTTCTTCGCATGAGCTAGATACACTGAGTCAGATAAAAATACGATTCGGAGTGCCTTGTCAGAGTCTTCTAACTTAGAGGGCAAGGCGCGAAAAAACGAACAGCTAGGAGCCAAGGAGCGGTTCAGTTGTGAGCGAGACGTTCCGGACTTTTTTCGGAATCGTTCTCATGACTAGGATGAGGAGAGTAAATCTTATGCCGTTTGCACTGGTAGAGATTGCTGTAGCAGGATGGGTCATGGCGGTGGCAATTTGGTATGCGGACTAGGAGGAAATTAAGAAACCCTGACTTGAGCGGAGGGGAAGTAGTCCAAATCGTCAGGACGGACTATATGAAGCGCCTTAAGGGAAGAAGCATCGGCGACTAAAGGGGTGGATTTCGGCCCGTGGAGAGCGAAGAATCAGCGCATTCCACGGGTTTTGTTTTTAAGCCCCGAATTGAGCCCCTATACGCAAGCGTCATTTCGGTCCCAAGGCGCAAAAATAGCGCCAGAATGGCACACAAAAACCCCACAAAAAATCGCTAATGGTCCCTTCGATTTCGCCATCGTGTCTGTCCGATGTGCCCGTCTTGCGCTTGTCGAAACGCGGAGTGATCTCAGGTGTTCTGTTAGCGAATCTGCCCGGCGAGGAGGCCGAAAGTAATGGTTTCGGGGGCCAGACTTGGGCCAGCGCTGTCCGAGCAGTGGGATGATGGGTAAGCATCCTGTGCGCACAGCAATTCTCAATGTGGCAACCGTGCAGCCAACGGGATCGATGTCAGCCAAACTGCCGGACGCAGCCGCCAGGATCGCCACCCCCCGTTTAGGCCGCAAACCCCAAGCGGATACCGTGCACTCTTGGTCCGCTTTTGCCCGATGCCCGGCGAAGGTGCGCCCAGATACCGCTATTCTTACGCCCTTACCCGGTGTTCCGAGCTCCATCGCTTCACATTGAGAATTGCTGCTGTGCGCAACGGCTCTTGACAAAGTCGGGCATCATGGTAATGATGGCGGCATGCACCACACATCATCGTTATTCGTTCTTCCCCTTCACGGGCGACTGCCAAGGCTGCCCGCGCTTTAGTCGTTCGCGTTTTCTTTTTTTCGTTTCTCGTGTTACAGACATTATTGAGGTGTGCCGTGCGGATCTTCCGCTCCGAGCGTTTGTTGCGACTGCGATGCGCCTGTTGGGCCGCGAACAGTGGTTGCCCAACAGAATGGCCGAAGCCACGGCCGTGGTCATTTCGAAATTGCCTTTCGGAGACGCGCATATGCTCAAAGAGCCGCACTATAAATACCGACCGTTCCCGGCCGTAGACCTTCCCGACCGCACGTGGCCGTCCCATGTTTTGCAAGCCCCGCCCATTTGGCTAAGCACGGATTTGCGTGATGGCAACCAGGCGCTTTTTGAGCCCATGGGCGTGAAGCGCAAGCGTGAGATGTTTTCTTTGCTTTGCGGTATCGGGTTTAAGGAGATTGAGGTAGGCTTTCCGTCCGCATCGCAAACGGACTTCGATTTCGTGCGCGGACTTATCGAAGAGCGGCGCGTGCCACCGGACGTAACGATAGGGGTCTTGACGCCGGCCCGGAAAGATCTCATCGCGACTACGATTGCGGCGCTTCGCGGCGCACCGCGCGCCATCGTGCACGTCTACAATGCCATTTCCCCGGTATTTCGGGATGTCGTCTTTGGCAAGGATAAGGCAGCGGTTCTTGCTATGGCGCAAGAGAGTGTGCTTTATGTAAAAGAGCTCACTTCGGCGCAGCCCGAGACACAGTGGGTTTTGCAGTATAGCCCCGAGGCCTTTAGCGGAGCGGAATTGGATTTTTCGCGCGCGGTGTGCGATGCCGTGGTCGATGCCTGGGACCCGGTCAAGGGTGATAAGGTAATCATCAATTTGCCGGCGACCGTGGAGATGTCGACGCCCAACGTTTTCGCCGATCAAGTGGAATGGATGCACAGGCATCTTGCTAGACGTCGTGCAATCACCCTCAGTATTCATCCCCATAACGATAGAGGAACGGCGGTGGCGGCGGCGGAGCTGGCTCTTATGGCCGGTGCTGAACGCGTCGAGGGTTGTTTGTTGGGTAACGGCGAACGGACCGGAAACGTGGATCTGGTGACGCTTGCCTTAAATCTTTATACGCAGGGTATTTCTCCGCAGTTGGACTTTTCGTGCCTGGATGATGTGGCGCGCACGGCGGCGGAGTGCACGCGCTTGCCGATAAGCCCGCGCCACCCCTACGTGGGCACGCTCGTTTACACGGCCTTTGCCGGGTCCCATCAGGACGCGATAAAAAAGGGATTGGCCGCGCAAAAGGACGGGGCGTTTTGGAACGTGCCCTATCTTCCACTCGATCCTCAATGCGTCGGGCGAAACTACGAAGCGGTGATTCGGGTGAACAGCCAGTCGGGCAAAGGTGGGATCGCTTATGTCCTCGAGACCTACCATGGGATAGTCCTTCCCCGCGCTTTGCTCATTGCCTTTAGTCGCGTGATTCAGGCCTGGACCGATAGTACGGGCACGGAGATGACGCCTGAGAAAATTGGGGCCACTTTTCACGACGAGTATCTACGAGACCGAGGGGACATAAGGTATCGAGGTCATGAATTGAGCCAAGATCAGGACTCCTTGCAGCATAGGGTTCGTCTGCATCTCGAAAGCGCTGGGCAGGCCGTGTGCTACGAGGGTTGCGGCAATGGTCCACTCGATGCCGGGGTCCATGCCCTACCGGTCCCTGTTCGCTTGCGCCATTACGAGGAGCGCTCTCTCGGGCAAGGCTCGGCGACGAAGGCCTTGGCGGTCATAGAACTCGAGCCCTGGGCGGGTGGGCCTCCGGTGTTTGGGGTCGGGATCCACAGCAGTATCGTGACCGCGTCTTTGATTGCCTTGGTACGGGCTTTCGAGGCGTTTTGCCGGGGTCGAGCGAGCGATTCTGAGTGGGTTCGGAGCGCCTAGCCTTGATGGTTGAGCTATGCGCAGTCTGCCATAAGTCTTATGCGACCTCTTAAATATCTTGGTATCGTGACCCTCTCTTCTTAAACCAATTTACAAGGAGTGCGCATGAGGAAACAATTCGTAGCAATAGGTAGTTCCTTGCTTTTGATGACCATGTTAACGGCATGCCACCATAGCGGGAGTGGAAATAGCGGTTCGAGCGCGGGCTCCGGCAACACCAGTTCTTCTTCGGGCACTGCAGGTGGCGGTTCGGGGTCCGGCACCGGTGCGGGCGGCTCGGGTAGCGGAACCGGCACCGCGGGTGGCAGTAGTAGTTCGGGCGGCGGTGGAATGGGTGGTAGTGGATCGGGCGGCTCTGGGGCCGGCGCGGGCGGCGGCTCTGGTAGCGGCAGCGGTAGCTAGGGTAAAGAAGCCTTGCTGGGCGGTTCGGTTCGTAGTTGCTCGAGCCGCACTGTGGGCAGCCGTGCTTGGCGCGCCGCAGGTTCTGGCGGCGTCCTCGCCTGGGTTAAGCGGCCAGTTCGCTACCGCCCAAGCCTTTGCCGAGCTCCGGGCCAACCTGGAGACGCAAAATGCGGTGGTCGGCGAGTTGGAGTCGGCGACCACAACCGTGCAACTGCGGCAACTCCTGGCCGAGGAAAGCCAATTGGTCAGCGCGGACCTTAGCCTTTTAAACGGGCTTAGTGGGGTCTCTGGAGGGGCGGGGGTAACTACCCCGCCGGCCTCGTCCCGTGGCGCTATCAGCGACAACAATAATAGTTCGGCGCAGGGAAGTATGGGAGTCCCTCCGGCGCCTACCGGGACACCGGGGGCACCCGCGTCGACGAATCCCTTCCCCTTCCCATAACGGACATAGCCCTAGCCGTCCCTTAGCAGGCGCTGGTATGCTTGCCCCGGAACCGACGGGGGATAGTCGTATGCGGGCCGGAGACACGATCGTGGGGGTATTAAGGGTTATTTGGAATACGGTTTTAACCGTCATTCTGAGGCCCGTTTTCTTTTTCCAGACCATGCCCAAATCGGGTGGTTTTCGTACTCCGTTTGTGTTTCTGCTGGTGGTCGGTCTTTTCGACATGCTTTTGCTGTCGCTGTTTGAGGGCGTTTTGATGGGCCCGCAGAAAGCGCTGGCCTTCGCGGGCCACGCCTTGGCCCTGGCGCCGCTGGCCTTGACCCTGTCCGGATTCGTTCTGACCACCATCTTTTTTGTGTTCTGGAGACTCATGGGGTCGTCTCAGACTTACGAGACCTCATACCGCACCTTTGCTTACAGTTATGCGATCTCGCCTGTGACCACGGTCATCGGTTTTGTCCCTTATTTCGCCTTGCTGGGCTTCGTTTGGTGGTTTGCTCTCTTGATCATTGCCAGCGTCTATGTGCACGGAATCAATCGGATCAAGGCCACCATCGTGTTTACAGTCCTTGGGCTCGCTTTGATGGTGTTTCTGAACCACGCCGAACACTACGCGCTGCGCCATGGATTGACTCAGGGCCTCCCCCACCCAGGGCGGCCCGCTAGCAATAAGCCGGTCGCCCGTTCTGCCCGCGTCTAACGCTATGGGTGTCGGCCTGGCCCTGGTCGCGGCGGTCTTGTTCGGCGCGACCGTGCCGCTTGGTAAGATGCTTTTGGGAGACCTCCCGCCACTCGCTTTGGCGGCGGTGTTTTATTTGGGCTGTGGGATCGGGCTCGCCGCGATCATTTTGGTGCGGCGTTTGTGCGGATACCGCACCCAGTTCGTTCCGGGCCATGGACTG
>JAJYPQ010000135.1 GCA_021795255.1 Pseudomonadota bacterium | reverse complement strand
GGCCCGGCGCGCCGAAAAGATGGGCATGAGGCTCGTGCCTGGCGAACCGGTCGCTTCATAACAGTAAGGACATCAATATGTTAGAGAGTGTTTCTTGAGAGGCCTTGATGTCCTGGGCCTTCAGGACCGTGGGCAGCTGCGTATAGTAGACGCCTCTGAGCTTCTGGCCTCTTTTATGAACCAGACAACGCCCGACGCAGAAAGGTTTTTGGATTCCGTGGGCTCTATCGTGCGCAAGATGGAAGGCCAGTTTGACAAAGTCTTGATTTACGGCGAGATGGTGGATCTCTTGTGGACTGAAAATAATCACCACGCCGCTCTTGAGCTTGAGAGTTTATGGAACGACTTGGGTCAAACGCACGAGTTTACGCTTCTCTGTGGCTACCACCAGGACGCATTTACAGGCAGCGAGAATGACGTCGCCTTTCGGCGGGTGTGCGCGGCTCATACCCATGTGGTTCGAGGAGGATTGACGCTTTGAAGCGACGTTCAGGCCCACTCCCGCACGCTCGCGATGGGAGATTGACGTCTGTGCATTTCCGTCCCTGGTTTAAGGACAGCATCCGAGGAAACGGGCGAGGCGTTGGGGAGAAGGCGCGGCAATTCCGGTTGTTTTTTACTCAGGGCAAGCTCCATACGAGTAGGACAGGCGGGGGATACCGGCCTCAAAAGCAAGGCAATTGCAAGTGCGTCCGGGCCTAGTTCGGATAGACCCAGGCCTTGTCCTAGACGCGTTTAGGCCCGCCCCTTATCCATTCTTCTAGGGCGTCCGCGGGCAAGGGACGGCTATAGTAGTACCCCTGTATCTCGTCGCAGTGGACGGCCCGAAAAAAGGCCAGCTGTTCTTCGGTCTCAACCCCTTCGGCGATGACGGTGAGACCGAGACTATGGCCGAGCGTGACTATCGTTGTCGCGATCGCGGCGTCATCCGGATTATTGGCGATATCGCGTACGAAGGATTGGTCGATTTTGAGGGAGTTGATGCGAAAGCGCTTGAGATAATTCAGGCTCGAGTAGCCGGTACCGAAATCGTCGATCGCGAGACGCACGCCCATTCCACGCAGGGCGTGAAGAGTAGCTGCGGTCTTTTCTGTGTCCTCTATGAGCATGCTTTCCGTGACCTCAAGCTCGAGGCACTGAGGGTTGTCGTCAAGACCGGTTTCCCGCAACACTCTTTCCACCGTGGCCGGCAGGTCAGACTGGGCAAATTGGCGGCCCGACAAGTTGACTGCGATGCGCAGTAACGGTAGGCCGCGGTCTTGCCATGCCCGGATCTGTTGGCAGGCTGTCCGTAACACCCATTCGCCCATGGTGACAATGATGGCGCTTTCCTCGGCAATCGGAATAAATAGCCCCGGCGCAATAAGCCCGCGCTCCGGATGTTGCCAGCGAATCAGGGCCTCGACACCGATAATCTCTCCGGATTTGAGATCAATTTGCGGTTGGTAATGGAGCACGAGCCCTCCACTCTCCAGGGCGCGGCGAAGGCCGTTCTCAATGGTTCTTTGCTCCTGGATCCGAGCGCTCATGCCGGCGGTATAAAATTGGAAGGAATTTTTGCCGGCCTGTTTCGCCTTGTACATCGCAACGTCGGCGTTTCGCAAGAGCCCGTGGGCGTCGGAATCGTCGAACGGGTACACCGTAACACCCATGCTTGCGGTCACGTGCATCTCGTGTCCGCGTACCATGAAGGGTTTAGTGACGGCCGCCAAAACGCGTTCCGCTATTCTCGTAATGGCGTGGATTGAGCTAATGTTCTGGACAAGGATCATGAACTCGTCGCCACCCTGACGTGCTACCACATCTTCGCCTCTTGTGACCCAATCCTCTTCGCGAATGGAAGCCATCAATCGTTGCGCCAGGTCCTGAATGAGGATGTCACCGTGCTCATGCCCCAACGACTCGTTTATGTTCTTAAAAGAGTCTATGTCCATGAACAAGAGGCCAATGAGGGTTTCTGTGCGGCGAGCATGAGCAATAGAACGGGTAAGAATTTCATGGAAAAAGGCGCGGTTGGGAAGCCCAGTCAAAGCGTCGTGAGTCGCCTGGTGTCGCAATTCGTCTTCAAATCCCTTGCGTTCTGTCATGTCCTGAACAATCGACACGAAGACCGAATGCTGGTTCTGTTCCGACAGATGAATCCGTGCCTCGAGGGGATAAATCGTCCCGTCCTTGCGTCTGTGGCTGGTCTCGACCATCACGAATGTCGTGTCGCCGCGTTTCAGGGGGGCAACACGTTCTAGAAATTGCCCGTCAGCACAGCCTGGCGTGATATCTGAGGGTTTTAGCTTTTGCAGTTCTTCCAGGGAGTAGCCAAGGTTTCTTAGGCCAGCCGTATTGGCAAACTGGAACAATAGTGATTCGGCGTCGAATGTATAGATTTCATTCGGAGACTCATCAAGGATGCGCGCGAGGCGTGCGAGCATATCCTCATGGTGTTTGCGGGACGTGACATCATCCGCCAGAAATACGACGTAATCCAGACTTTTATCGGCGTGGTGCACGGCACGAGCACAAACCTGCGCATAAACGGGACGGCCAGATTTGTGGATGTATGTCTTCTCGAAGGTCGATTCGTTTATTTCTCCTGAGAGCAACATTTCCCAAGACGAGAAGCTCCGCACCACGTCGTTTGTGTGTGTGATCTCGTCCCAGGTGAGATGAAGAAGCTCGGAGCGCGCATACCCCAGCATGGCGCAAAACGCCTCGTTTACCTCCACCCAGCTCTTGTCGAGCCGCACGGCAGCCATGCCAATCATAGCGCCTTCAAAGTAAGCGCGAAAATGGGACTCGCTGTTCGCCAGGTTCTTCTCCGCTTCACGCCGCTCTCGCTCGCGATCGACGCTGTCGAGCGCAAATGAGAGGCCGATTGCCATATCTTCCAGTATCGCGATCATGTCTTTATCGAAGCTGTTGGACTCGGTGTGATATACGGTCATGACTGCAAATGGCCGCTGTGCACGCGGAATGGGGAATGAGCCGGCGGAGAAAAAATGATAGTGCTGGGCACGAACTTGCCAAGGTTTCATGACCGAGTCGCTTATGGCGTTGTTGACAGCAACAGACTGGTTTTCGCGAAAGGCGATGCCGCTCGGACCTTGGCCTTCGGGGATATCGGGATTCGAGGAGACGATGAGATCCGTCAAGTAATCCAAGCCCTGCCCATAGCGGGCAATAGGCTTGATAAAACCCTCGCTTCCGCGAACAGTGCCGATCCAGGCCATGGAAACGCCACCCAAATCGACTGCAATGCGGCACGTCGCATCAAAAAGGCTCTGTTCGTCCTGCGGGTGTCTAATGATTTGATTGAGGGCGCTTAGGGCTTGGTACATTTTGGTCAAGCGAAGGATACGCATCTCTGCTTGTTGCTGCGTGTTGATTTTGCAGATTATGACGAGAGAGCCCTTTTGTCCGCGCTCATTAGATGGCAAGAGGCGGATCTCGATTGGAACAAGGGAGTCATCGCCCTTACGCGCGTACCGAGCCTCTTGTGGCAGAGAGTGAGCGTTTGGTGTCTCAATCTCATTATCGGCCGAAGCTGGCGAGGTATAGCCGGGTATAAGGAGATTTATCTCTTGACTCAAGACCTCCCGTGCTTGGTAGCCCAGAAGCTGTTCGGCAGCCCCATTAAAAGACGTGATGCGATGATCCGCGCCGATGCCAATCATGGCCTCGCGACTTTCGGGTAAGGGGCCAAAGTTTGGGCGGCTCTGGTTGTGTGTGCTGGACCGGCTGCGGTATTTCGCGAGGAGGCGGGACAGGCGCAGAGGTGGTTTGGGTGCGTCGGTCATGATGGGTCTCGCCAAAACGCGCTAGCTTTCGACTCACAAAAGCGGCCTTTCCTTGCGGTAACGCTAGGATTCCTTGCGATCCGCCAGGACGCGAATGCCAACGGTCCCTTTCGTGCGGGTCGCCTTTTTTTGGCGCGGCCCGGTGGTTCTGGCATGAACAGTTCTTCCCCACACTGTTGGACGGTACGAATGAGTCTCTGCGACCACCGGACCTATGATGAGTCTGGCAGGTGGTGGTGCATTGTCAAGCGCACGCGGCCTTGGCGACGAGTGCTACGGTGTGGTTGCCTCAGGCGGTGTCCGCCTGGGCAAATCTTCGCAAGTCGTCTTCATTGATCACGGCGCGATCGATCTTCAAGTAGGCCACCCCCTCGTCGGCTGCTATAGCGACATCGGCTACGCCCGGGATACGGGCGAGAGAGGCTTGAAGGGCAGATGTGGTTTCCGGCGTAATGGCGGTTTTCGGGCGGAGCACGTAGCTCGCCAGATATTTGGGCTCTTTCATGCCGACGGCTATGGCGAGCCAAACGAGGACGAGGCCTACACTTGCTATGATATTGCCGTGTATGCCCCAGGTACCATAAATAACGCCACCTGCTGTGCCACCCATAAAAATGCCGAGGAATTGCGCGGTCGAGTAGACGCCCATGGCCGTCCCTTTCTGATCCGCTGGCGCTGATTTCGCAACGAGGGAGGGCAGGCTTGCCTCCAGGGTGTTAAAGGCGGTAAAGAACACCCAGAGGCCCAAAGCCATGCCGACCAAAGACCGATCGGCAAAGAGGTAAGCGAGGTTGGCCAGGGCAAGCACGCCGATAGCCCCCAAAAAAATCGCGCGCATCTTACGCCGCTTTTCGGCGACGATAATAAACGGCACCATGGCCAGAAACGCGATGACCATAATAGGGAGGTAGAGCTCCCAGCTTTTACTGACAGGGATGCCGGCTTGGTGCGCCAAAAGAAGGGGCATCACGACAAAGTTGGCGGTGAGCACGAATTGCATGGTAAAGATCCCGAAGTCAAGTCGCAGCAGTTCGGGGTTTTTTAGGACTTTGCCGAAAGACGCTAGTACGACACCGGTATCCCGGTGGTGGTGCTGGGTTTCAGGGTTTGGTACGACCCACAACACGATGCCGATGGCTCCCACACCTAAGACTGCGGTCGCCCAAAATATCCCGGCAACCCCGATCCAGCTATTCAGAAGCGGTCCTAGAACGAGCCCAGCGCTAAAGGCCATACCTATGCTGACGCCTATCGTCGCCATGATTTTCAGGCGGTGCTCGTCGCGGGTCAGGTCGGCTGCGAGCGCCATAACGCTAGACGAGATGGCCCCGGCCCCCTGTATGGCGCGGCCGATGATGACGCCCTCGACGGTGTGTGATAGAGCCGCTACGATACTGCCGCTAATGAAAAGTGTGAGCCCCATCAAGATCACGGTCTTGCGCCCGATGCGATCCGACAGCATGCCGAGTGGGATTTGGAATATGGCCTGGGTGAGTCCGTATATACCCAGAGCTAGGCCGATTAAAAGCGGTGTGTGACCTTTGAGTTCCGCCCCGTACGTAGTGAAGACGGGGAGAATCATAAAAAGGCCGAGCATGCGTACGGCGTAGACGCTGGCGAGCGAGTAGGCGGTGCGCTTCTCGCGCGGCGACATCGTTTCATCGAATCCCGATCGCGTATCCGGCATGGAAGAGCTTTCCTCCTGAGCAAGACGAGGTTGCGCTGAAGGCCTTATGGGCACCCCGTTTTTGAGTCGCCACTATACCCGAGTGACCGGATGCTGTGGAAGCTGAGTGGCTATAAAGGTGTGAAAGGTGTGACCGGTAGCCATTTTTTGCTGCTTCTCGCGGACGACCTGGCCGCGCGTTGGATGTCTAGTGGGCGGATGATATTCCGAGGTAAGATCGATCATCGCACTTATGAGTTGTTGTGATGATGGGGAGCGCTTATGGCGGCACATGAGTAAGGCTATTTTCCCGCCGGAGATTGTCGATTTGAGGACCGCGGCGATCGAGGTTATGAAGCGGGCCTATGCCCCGTATTCCCGATTAGCGGTCGGAGCGGCGATTCTCGCGGCCTCCGGCGAGATCTTTGCGGGCTGTAACGTCGAGAATGCGGCCTTTCCTGTGGGTCTGTGTGCCGAGGCGATCGCCCTCGGGGCTATGGTGGCGCGTCTTGGTGGGGCCCGAGTACAGGCCGCTTTGGTCGTTGTCGCGGGCCCCGAAAAGGCTTGGCCTTGCGGAGCGTGTCGCCAACGCTTGTGGGAGTTTGCGCGAGGCGATATGGTGGTCTACGCCACGACGCTTGCGGGCGAATGGGCCAGTAGTCCGCTTGTTCAGTTGCTGCCCTTGGGCTTTGGTCCCCGCAATCTGCCGGTAAGCGAATAGTCGGGGACGGATTATCTGGGGCGTGAAGGCCCCGGAAGTGGTGGCGCGCATGATGCCGCGCATCGCCTTGAGGGGCGGCGCTTTTGGAGAAACTGTGTGGCGTATCCCGTGGATTCTTTCACGTTTAGCTGGGCGATCGGCGCTGATGCCGAGGCGATCACCCAGCTCGTAAATACCGCCTACCGAGGAGCGGATGGAGAGATAGGGTGGACCAGCGAAGCGCATCTTTTGGGCGGCCAGCGCATCGATCGGGACATGATCGCGGATCTTCTAGAAGAACCGGATAGCGGCATTATCCTTCTCCATGTCGCTGGGCGCCTTAAGGGCTGCGTCCATCTCAAAAAGCTGACCCCCGCCCGTGCTTATCTTGGCCTCTTTGCAATTCGGCCAGACTCGCAAGGTCTTGGCCTCGGTACTCAACTCCTCGCCTCTGCCGAGCGTTGGGTCCGCAACCATTGGCAGATCGAGACAATTGAGATCACGGTGATTCCCTTGCGCCAGGAACTCATGGCTTGGTATGGCCGTCAGGGCTACGGTGCCACCGGCGAAACCCACCCGTTTCCCTACGGGGATGATCGTTTTGGGCAGCCAAAGCGTGACGATCTGGTGTTGAGCGTCATGCGCAAGACCCTGACCGATGCCGATGACAGTGGCGTTTAGGGCTAGAAGTATGAGCCCTATCGCCGAGCGCGTTCTGCACCCTTAGGGCTGTGCCCGTGCTTGACTCAGTGTCTGGATCAAGGAGTTTCCCGTCGCCTCCGCGGTTTCCCCGAAGGCGATGAGGCCGTTGGCGTGCCCAGCCATCGCCAGGATACCGGTCTGGCGGTGCGGAAACCCCGATAAAAGTCTCTCCATCTCCTGCGCCATGGCGGCTGTTCCATAAGGAATGTGGGCGGCGGTCGTCGGCAAACCCAAGCGCGAGGCTTGCGACCAGATGAGGGCGGAGTGGACATGGAAAACAAAGCGCGCGCTGTCCACGATGGCGTAGATCGCGGCATGGGTGAGGGATTCGGAAGAGGGTGGCGCCGGACCCTCGGCGTATACAGAGTTGGTGTCGAGATCCCAGGCGGTGACAATGGTGTAATCTTTTGCGGTCAGGACCGGTTTGCCACCGGTTTGCGTCGCGGTGATGAGAAAGTGTTCGCGACCTTTCGGGCCTTGCTGTAGGCGCTGACTAACATTACCGAACCCGATCCGGCCGGCGGGCGTGGTTTCTTCTCCCAGAAGCCCGAGATCAAACAGAATACGCCGCCAGGCATTAAGGGGTTCGAGGCGCGCCACTGGCGCGGGCGGCCGCCTTTCGAAGCGCAAATCAAACTTCGTCACGCCCTCTTGGTCTACGCACGGCGTTTTATTCAAGGCCGAATCTTTGTCTAGAATTCCCATCCGCCGCCGAATCCCCAGTAATAACGATAGTCTCCCAAGGCCCCGCTCAGTCTTTGTCCTAGCTCGGCGTCGATTTCGATGCGGCGCGTCACAAGGTACTGTACCCCGCCATCCGAATCCCATCCGCTGCCCTGGCCATAGCCCGTGTGCGTTTGTCCGTAAATCTCGCCGTACAATTGCCAGCGCGGGTTCAAAAGCCATGTGGCCGTAAAATCGGGATTGATGCTGGTGTAGCGTTGACCGTATCGATCGTATTGCGCGGTCGCTCCGAGCATGAGTCCGACCGCAACATCGGACGTTATGCTGTAGCTCACGATACCATTTACCGCTTCGCCCCAACCGAGGGAGCTTGGGGAGGTATTCCCGGGGGCCGGTGTGGTCAGAAGCACTTCCCCCGCGTAGCTCCAGTGTCGCGTGTAACCCCATTCGTGTTTGAGACCTATAGTGGTGGAGCTGTAGCTTGTGCGACTCGTATTGCCCGGCCTGTACGTCATGTTGGGGGGGAGGAGCACAAACTCGTTGCCGTCGGCAAGCCCGAAGCGTATCTCCGCCTGGGGCGCGTTCTCGCTCGCCCCGGCAGTCGTGTTGCTATGCGCGTAACCGGCCTCGACAATGACCCGTCCGGGCTTTACGGCGCAGACACTATCGGCAACGGTCGGGCGATCAAGCTGTGCGAGGAGACCCGAGCGGCCGGCGCACGGGTCCGGTACCGGGGAGGGCAGCGTTTGGAGACGAGCTTCCGCTATTCCGGTGATGAGGCAAAGGTAAGCGACGATCAAAGCGCGCTGCATAGTCCCTTCCTGGAGATTGTAGTCGTGCGACGAGGCTTAGTACGCTGGAGGCTATCATAGCTGAGCTGCAGCAGCTTTGCATGGGCGCGGCCGCTGTTGTGAGAACATGATCTTAGCGAGGAACCGCCCTCATGGTGCGGGCTTGCGCCCGGTGGTCGATCGCGCGCGAATTTCGTAAACTTCGTAAGCAAGGTAACGGGGTTCTGGTCATGCTGCCCGATAGTCTCTATATTTCTGGTGGTCGGGTTCGCTACTTATGTCCTCCGTATTAAGAGGCTCATCACACACTATGACGCTGATTCAGAAGACGAGCACCAAGACCTGCGATGAGGTGGTGGCGGCCCTTAAGGAGGCAGCCTCAGCGTTCAGTATGGCTGTAGTCGCGCATATTAATGGTCAAGCGAATGCCGCAAAGCAGGGTATGCAGGTCGATTGCGACCAGATTCTTGAGATCTTCCGCCCGAATTTGGCGGCCAAGGTCTGGGCCGCCGATAAGGCTGCGGGGATCGATATCCCTCTACGCGTTCATGTTTATGCCAAGGACAACAAGACCGTCGCCAGTTATCG
>JAJYPQ010000134.1 GCA_021795255.1 Pseudomonadota bacterium | reverse complement strand
CCATAGCATCGAACTGCACTTTCTGCGGATCATCGCCATGCTGGCGAATCAACAGGCGCAGATAATCTCGAATATCGTCGTACGACATATTGCTGCGGTTCGAAAAAATAATCTCGGCAAACCCATCACCCTCGCCCGCGCGGCGCTGATCACGACATAGCCACGAAACCCGCTCCAGCACCATACGCGTAGCGTAGCGATACAATAGGTATTTCGTGTTTTGGAACTTCTCTGGTTCAGAAATCCGCGGCTTGTAAACCAGCACATTTACCGTTCGGATAGGCAACTCGCCTACCCGTCGAATATAGGGAATCCGTTGCTCGTGCCGCAAATCCACAAAATGAAGCGGCGTTTTTAGCGGCTTACCCAAAACATCGCGCACCTCCTTCAGGCACGACACCATTTGCAAATCGTTTGCCCCGCGGATAACTGCCGCCGAGAGCACAAACCAGCGCGAGCTTCCGCTGCCATCGCCATTGAAGACGAAGCCTTCATCGCCTGATTCGTCGATATAAACCACGAAACTGGAGTTCATGGTCCGGCAAGCCTTGCCACAGGGGGCGACCCAAACCGATCTCGGCCAGAATCTCCAGCCTTAGCCGTGCGGATGTCCCATTTGCGGTTCTGATGACGGGGATACCGGACACAAACGGCGCCTTCACACAGCAGGCGGCCGCCGTGGTGTTCGATCTGGCGAATCAGGGCAATACGTTTCACGCAAGCTATTCTATCACTATGCTCCCCCAAGCCGCATCTTTACCATTTGGGGTCGTCGCACCCCGATAGTTTGCTCTACTCGCGCAATCCCGCCCTCTTTGACCGCCCATTCGCCGCTTGCATTTTCGTAGGTCCGGGGACAATGGGGCTTTCTCTGGAGGATTTTGATGCCCACCTTCATCCAAGGTCGCCACACCTTCGACGTTCCGACGCCTGCACCTAGCCAGCGAACCGTGTCCTTCGGTATCCGGCTGGCCGCAGAAGGGAAGGCCGGCCCCAAGAAGGGCAAAGCGGTCGTCACCATTCATGCGCCACGGGACGCACTCGATGCCGCGCAGCTGGTGGCCGAATACCTCCGGGATAAGTTGGATGCGGGGACCTACACCGGCCCGCAGCACATCGACCTCGAGACTAGCGCCGGACGACACCTCTTGTTGGCCGCTCAGCATAAGGCGGGGGTAGTACTGCCGAAGGTGGGGCTGGTGTGAACGACGGTGATCTCATCGCGGGCCTCAACCCTGAACAGATGACGGCCGTCCGCCACGAGACCGGCCCCTTGATGATCCTGGCGGGGGCCGGCGCCGGCAAGACTGCGGTTATTACCCGCCGCGCGGCGCGGCTCGTGCGGCGCGGGGTTCACCCTGGGCAAATCCTGATCGTGACGTTCACCAATAAGGCGGCGCACGAACTGAAAGAGCGCTGCGAGACGCTTCTCGGGGCCACAGCCCGCGAGTTTGCGGCCGGCACCTTCCATGGACTCGTGCTGCGGCATATCCTGCGGCCCGCCGGCGCCGAGGGGCTCTTGCGCGCCCTGGGGTTCGCACGACCACTGACCATTCTCGACAAGACCGAATCGGACGCGCTATGGAAGGCCGCGTGGCGCGACATGGGAATCGTGGCCAAGGATCATTTCTCGTTCATCGAGCTCGATCTCAAAAAGATCAAGGCAGTCATCGGCGCCTTGCGCGCCGCCGGGTCCGATCTTTTCACGGGCGCCTACGCCAAAACTGTAGGCTTAACGCCGGAAGGCCGCGCCTTGGAAGATATCCTGCGCCGTGAGATTCAAGCCCGGCGTTGGTCCCCTGATCCGGCCACCACCGCCGCCCATATCCTAGCGCTATGGGACCATTACCATGATTCTTGCCTGGCGCTGAATGCCGTGGACTTCGACGGGCTCCTCACCGTGGGCGCACGCCTACTGCACGACCATCCCGACTTTGCCCGCCAACGCGCCGGGCGCTTCACTCACCTCGAGGTTGATGAGTTTCAGGACACCAATGGCGTACAGAATGCCATACTCGACATCCTGGCTGCACGCCACCGCAATCTCGCGGTCTGCGGGGACGACCGGCAGGCCATCTACGGCTTCCGGGGCTCCGATATCCGCATGATGCGCGCCTTCCCCGCGCGCTACCCCGAGACCACGGTCGTGGACCTCGTTCGCAATTACCGATCAACACCGGCGATCGTGGACGCCGCCAACGGCTGCGCGCGGGCGATGCCGGAACGTCTATCGGTTTCCGATATGATCGCCGAAAAGACGGTGGGTGGGACGTTCCGCCCTGAGGGGTGCGAATACGTCGACGACTATGACGAGGCGCACGACGTGGCCGCCGAGATCACCAAGACCCACGAGGCTGGGGCGGACTGGAAGACCATGGCGGTCCTGTATCGCCAGCGCGCCTTGAAGGGCCTCCTTGAGGACACGCTGGTCCGGACCCGCATCCCCTACGCCGTGGTCGGCGACCTGGGATTCTTCGAACACCGGGACGTGGCCGACGCGTTGGCGCTCGTGCGTGTGTTGTGCGACCGCAACCATGCGACGGCCTGGAAGCGGATTCTGGCGGCCGGCGGCTGGGGGATTTCCGACAAGGCCTTCATGGAGGCGCTGGGACCGAACGGCGCCTGGGAAACGGTCTCGCGTCTGGCGGCGAAGAAACCGAAGGCCGCCACCTTGCGGGATCTGTTGCTTCGCGTGGCACATTTTGGGACCTGCGGGGCGCCTCAATCCCTGGACGAGGCGCGCCTGTGCGTGCACGGCCCGTGGGCTGGCACCCCGCCGCGCGATGCCCGGGAATATCTGGTGGCGCTGTGGGAGCGATTCCTGCTGCCGCCGCTCACGGCGGACAAGGAGCGGGCGCTGGCCCGCAAGTTCGCCACCAACCCAGGAGGCTCTGCCAAGCGCCAGAAGCTCCTCGAGGATGATCTCGAGCAATGCGCGCTGCGCGTGCGGCTCTTGGCAGACCTCGTCGACGACCTGCGCCAGGAGGCCGCCAGCTGGCAGGCGGTCCTGGACGACCTGGCCCTGCAAACGGACGTGCATACGGCGGACAAAGACGCGGTGCGGCTCATGACCGTGCATGCCGCCAAGGGCCTCGAGTTCGACACCGTCTGGTATTTGGGCGGCGGGGATTGCGATGCCCGCGATCTCACGGCCGATGATCCCAGCGAGGAGCGACGCGTGTTCTATGTGGCGATGACCCGGGCCCGGCAACGCCTTATCGTGACATCGGCACAGGAGCGCCACCTCTTCGGTCAGGTCACTGGTCGCCGGCGCTCGCCGTTTTTTCTTGAGGTCGAGAATCGGTTCGAGGCGGTGCTGCGTACGCTGAAAGAGGCGGCCGAGATCAGCATGGGTCGTGGCTGATGCGACACGGAGATCTTGTGGTGTGGCCCACCCTCCATATCATCGGCGCGATTCTCAATGTCTTTGGGAGCGGCGGTTTACTCCTGGAGGGGCTGTCGCTCTTGCGGCAGGAGCGACGCACGCACAGCCGCGTATTGCGCATCTCGCACGCGCTGCTGGCAAGTGCCGAGGCCTCGGCGATGGCCTTCTTTGTCGGTAACATTTGCCTATTATTGGCCGATATCGGGCCAGCGTGGTTTTAGGGGACGGGTAGGCCTTTTGGCTTGCTCAGTTCAAGTGCGCTTCAATCCCCTCCCACTGTTTGTCCTTGACCATCACAAACCGGCAACGGCCCTCAGACAGGCTAGCCCATAAACCACCAATCAAACGATCATCTTTGGCTGTGATCCACCGATCCGCTCCCTTGTACTCAACCGCGAGAACTGGTCCCACTTTTCCCTCGCTACCGGGCAGTTGACACAAAAAATCAGGATAGAAACGCCCATCGGCCCTCTGTAAGAAAAAAGAACTCCCTTCACGCCGAACGAGGTTGCGTACCCAGAACGCAAGACGACCCTGCTGCGCCCAGATGTCCAACTGGCAGGCGCACTCGAACTCTTCCTTGCTGTCGAAATCGCCGATGCGCCCGTAAAAGTGCTTGCGGAAATCAAAGTCCCCAAAACGCCCGTCATAGTCGCGGCTGGGCGCGTAGGCATGGACACGAAACTCGAACACATGTTGGTCGGTGACGGCCGCACGCGATAGCGCTCCCTCCGCGAACAACGCCTTCTGGTAGGCCTTGCCGATTGCTTGCTTGCGCAGCCCCCGAATGTGCGCCTCAATGACATTACGAATCATGAACTTCTGCAAATTCACGCGGGCCAAGGTGAATCCCTCGCGCTGCAATAACTGGGTGAGCCAGGCCGCGATGAACCCCTGTTTACTGGCGTTGATCAGCGAAGGCTCGGGCACGTTACGGCACAGCCACGCGGCAACACGAACCTCATCCCAATGCTCCGGCTGATAGACGAGGCCCAGATCGCGCTGCAAATCCGGCAGGAAGCGTGAAGTCATTTTGCCGCTCTCGTTGATGTCAATTTCCCCGCCTTCGGATACTTTGAGCGCGATGTTCAATGTCGCGATGTCCCCCTCTAATGGCGTGGCATCATGGGGTGAGAGGTCCCACGGGTACTCGAGCACCTCCGGGTCATCGAACAAGGCCAGCTCGCCCTGCACGCGCAGAGCCAACTGGGGTACACGAAAGCGCTCGCCCGACTCGGCCGGGGTCTGGAAAAACTCGATCGCTGTTGTTCGGCTCACCTCAGCCGCTTCCTCAATGGCTGCTGCCGCCGTTTCCGACGTGACAGACGCCTTGAGGACCGCCGTCTCGTTTTTAGTTAGTGGAGTGCTAATCGTCAGCGTGTTGCGCTGGTTGTCCCAACTCACCTTATCGCGCACGGGCTTGGGCACGTTCTTCAGATCGGGTTTTTCCGACAAGGTGATCGCCACCGGCCGAACAATGACGCGCCTGCCGTGGCCCTCCAGATCCAGCCGCCCTTGCTCGGGCTTTGCCGCGGTGACGAACTCGGCTACCTCTTGCTTATCGAACCCGGCACCGACTACCAGACGGTCGCGCAAGGCGCCTGCCGTTTCCGCAAAGTTGCGCGAAACCACAAAGGCATACGATTGATTCAGCGCTTTCGTGTGCCGACGGCTAGCATCTGGCTGTCGCAGCACCCGACCTAGCAGCTGTTCGACGGCCGTCGCGGATGACAACGATGCCATACTCACCAGGATGTAGGCGAAAGGACAGTCCCAACCCTCCGCGAGCGCCTTTTGGGTGATGACAAATCTTACCGGGCAGGCGGGATCAGCAATTCCCTGTTCGTACTCGTCATCCAGCTTCTCCAGTCCTCGCTCATCGCTGGTTGCTACAACGATCTCGCTCGGGGGAATACCGTGGTTGGTAATCAATTCGTTGCGGACTTTCTCGAAATCCAGTGTCTCCACCCCGGAGCGACGGGGCTCTGATTGAACAAGCACCAGGGGACGCAGATAGGCCGCACCCGCTCGGCGCTCGTCATCCGCCAGCTTGTGCAAGGCATCGCGACGGCCGATGGCGTCGGCCAAGCATTGCTGCCAGTTGGGCTCGGTTTCCAACACCACCGGCAGCTTGATCATCTCTTCTGCCTTCAATTCAGCGGCGGATACGCTGTGCAGCACGTTGCTGGGGGTGCGCTCCAGGTCAGGAGTGGCCGTCAACTCCATCACGCCGCTGGGGCGGAACCGCGCCAGCATGTCAAACGCGAGTTCCGTGCGGCTGTTATGCGCCTCGTCCACAATTACGAACGGGCGGCGCAGGCGCAGTACATTGGCCAGCGAATAAGGCGTGATGCGTTCCGCACCTTCGCCATCGGTCAGCAATTCATGGCGTTGCGTAGGCGAAAGGTTGTCGAAGTGATGCATGAGCGCGCCGCTCGACTGGTAGACCTTACGGCATTCCTCTTCTTCCACTTGAAATGCTTGCCTCGTGGCGACAATGACCGTGGTCGCCGTGTCGAGCGTGGCGCGCGTCACGCTCTTCGCATCTTCAAGATCCATGACCGCGATGGGCCCTGTTTCGCGCAGTGCGACGCGGTAGGGGTGCGTTGGGTCCTTCAGCGCTTTCAGCGTCTGTTCCCGGATCGGTTTGCTCGGCACCAACCACACGATCACGCTGTACTCAGATCGCAGCAAGTGCGTATTCACCAGTGCTATGCTTTTTGCGGCCAGCCACGTCTTGCCGCCGCCAGTCGGCACGCGCAGGCAGAAATACGGCATATCGGCCGGAAAGCCCGATAGCGGGCGGTACGGGTTTCCGTATCCCCATAGACGTTCCGTTGTGACCGTGAAAGCGATCGATGGTGACGCCAGCTCATGGCAAGCCTTGAAATAGGCCTCGACACTCTACCCTTATCGCGCCGATCACCCCAAGCTAGACGACGACCGCTGGCATGTATTCACAGCCTCGGAATACTAGGCGCACACCGGTGAATGGCGTATGAGCACGCTGCCCGTACATCATATCGTGAAATAAAGGGGCAGCACGGACAACGCGCTTCGCCTCGCGCAAGGCGCACGACCCGGCCGCAGGGCGGCGACTGCCGCGCAAAGGAATGAAAAGTGGCCCGCGGCACCCGATACCAAAAGTGGTCAAGACCTAACCCCGGCTTTCGTCTCGTACGCGGCGCCGTCCCCTGCGTTACCGTAGGGTCTGTTACGGAGGATACCTCATGCCCCGCACCACACTCTTGGCCTTAAGCCTTATCGGTTCTTCTCTATTGCTTCCCTCATTCCCATCGCGCGCCGAGATCGTTCCCCGATCACCGCACGGGCCTTACGCGCGCGTCTATTACCCGGGCAATCAGCCAACCGCCGCCGATAAGGTGGGGTTTCCGTCTTCCTGGACACATGCTTATGCCAATCCCAGACATAACGCAGCCTTCGCCGTCGGCCCAACGGCCCCGGCCTGGATTAAAAACGGGGTCAGCTGGGAGTACCCAGAGGCCCGCTCATGGCCCCTATCGCGTCGCGCGCCGTTCGGGGCCAAGGTCTATGGCGAGCGCCTAGCATTAGCCACCATGACCCAATTCTACGGGAATGCCCTCGGGGTATCGGCCGTGGACGGCGTCATCTACGCCGAGAGCGACGATCAGTTTGCCTATGCCATAAACGCCCGAACCGGCAAGCTGATTTGGCGAACAAGTCCCGTGGGTAATACCTTTATGGGCGACCCGCTGGTCGCCCATAACATCGTTTACCTGTCGGTGGGCAATGTCGGGTTCAACTTCTCTAATGTTCAACGTTACTCCCGCAAAACGGCGGCGCGCGGCGCTGGCGTCAGCTTCAACGGAATCTATGCCCTCGACAAAACGACCGGGAAACTGCTCTGGCATTTCGGGACGATGGGCGCCACGATGCCCACTCCCGCCATCAGCAAAAATCGGCTTTTCATTGACACCGGTTCTGGTGATATCTACGCCATCAATGCGACGACCGGTCGACAGATTTGGATCAAACGCGCCGGTGGTATCGCCAATATGTCGGATCCTGCGGTCTATCATGGACATGTGTATCTTGCTCTCTCCGTTATCCCCTACGTGTACTGCCTATCCGCCGCTAATGGTCATATTGTCTGGCGCGGCACTATTTCGCATGCCACGAAGCCCGGGTTGGGAGATGTCTCGCCGGCGGTCGCTCACGGCGTCGTCGTGATGGACGCCGTTGCGAACGTCCCGTCTCATGGCGGCCGCACCACTATGAACACGATCGTGCGGGCCTATAATGCCGAAGATGGGCACGTGCTATGGACACACACGATGGGCCTTGGTCCCAAGCCGCCAGCATTCAAGGGCGGCGTCCCCATGATTCATAAAGACGTGGTCTACGTGGGATCCCCGGTCAATAACGTCTATAAAGCCTACACCCTGCATAGCGGTAAACTTCTTTGGACGTGGCGTATTCCCAAAGCGGGCGCGGCCGGCGCCGGTAGGGGCCCTGCCACCTATTATCAAGGCAAACTCTTTATCGCTACCGGTCCTCGAGTCTTTGTGCTCAACCCCCGGACCGGTCGCCTACTAGGAGAAAGATATCTAGGCGGGCGCTTTGGCATCGTCAACCCAGTTATTGTGGGCGGCACCATATATCTCGCTAATTCTTGGGATTGGATCATGGCCATTCCGGTCTCGACGGTGATAGGCCACCGTCCCACGCATCGACAGCTATCCCCCTAACATAGGTGGGGGGCGATAAGCGAGAGAACCTGCTAAGCTTAAACATGAATCGCGCGTAAATGATGCCAATGGAGAGGCCGCACTTATGGGCTATGAAATTCTAGAGAATGACCGACAAGCGCCTAGCCAAGAACCGCTCGAGAACGCCGTCAACTGGTCCATCTTTAGACGCCGAGATGAAGCCGAGCAGTATATGGATCGCGTTCGTTTAAGCGATGGACATGAGCTCATCGGCGGACATAGCCAAGATAGCGTGGGGGATTATTGGTGGGTCGGGGTACGCGTGCCGTCCATGGCCAATTGGGGAAGCGCTCAGGCCATCAATAAGCACGGTCGACATGGGGACTAGGGATGGGTCCTCTCTCCTTTACGATTTCCTAGAGAGACGGGTTAACCGCAACCGCAGTCGGAGAGTCAAATGTCGCTTCGACCCCGAACTCCTCTACAAGCCAGCGACACTGCTGTCTAGAAAGCTCCATGGTCAAGACGAGATCGTCGCCTTGAACATCTTCCGTCAAAACCGACCCTTCGGAATAAAGTCGGGACCTGATGCGGCCTGCGTCCATGGGAAGTCGGACAGTCGCGCGCACCTTGTGTGGCGCCAGGCGTTCACTGAGGACCTCCGTCAACAACTCGAGTCCCGCACCTGTCTTGGCGGACACGAATACCCGACTTTTCTCCCCAAAACTGTCGCATTCCACGCGCGGCGGCTCGTCTTTCGCGTCGATCTTATTCATAACGGTTAGCCGCGGAACGGTGTCGGCCCCGATCTCGGCCAAGACCCGCTCAACCTGTTCCTTGTAGGCTTGATGTTCGGGAT
>JAJYPQ010000133.1 GCA_021795255.1 Pseudomonadota bacterium | reverse complement strand
GGTCTCGCGCTCGCGGCTGGCCGCCACGTAGGCCGTTTGGGCGGTGCCGACCCGGGAGGCCTCGCCGGCGACAATGACATGATCCACCGTGGCCCCTTGAGCAGAATGGATGGTCCGGCACCAGCCATAATCCACGGTCTGGCCTGTGGCTGGGTCCAGCGCGACCTCTTGACCGGAGTCGAGGCGGGCGATGGGTTGGCCATCCTCAATACGGTCAATGGTGGCCGCTTCGCCGTTGCGGATGCGATCTACACCACGCTGATTTTCGCGGAACACGATTGTGTCACCGGGTGACAATTCCATGTCTCGGGGCTGATAGACGCCCGCCGGACGCTCTTTGGCGGGGTTCCAGTCGCGCGTGTCGCCCTCGCGATTCGTGACCGTGACGGTATTTCCTTTGACTTCCTGCACACGGTATTCGACCGGGTGGCGGTCACGGCCATGCCCCTCCGCCAGTCGCACCACCGTACCTGCCTTATAGGACTCGGGGCGCGCCTGCTGTTCGCGGGTAAGCCCCGCTTTATCGAGGGCCGTTACGGTAACGGATTCCTGGGAGACTACGCCTTGGGACCGTAGGCCTTCGCGAATGCGTTCATTGATCTGGCGACGGAGGTCGTTGGTGCCACTCACAACCAAAGTCGCGTTGCGCATTCCAGCATCGCGAGACAAATAATCAGCGGCAGTCGTGGCAGCAATCGCGGCGCGCTTCGCTTGCGTTGTGGCCTTGGTACCTTCTTGCTGTATCTCCACCTCTTGCATATACGGACGTGCAAGCTCGGTGGCGCGACGGGCCTCACCCCGCGCAAAGGCCTGGGCGATTGCGCGCAGCTGAGGATCGCGTTGGCGTTGAATTTCATCAATGGTGGCGTAGGGGACGGCCCCGGTTTCCAGCATATGCTGGAAAGGACTACCGGCCTCGACGGCGCTCAATTGCAAGGGATCACCGACCATAAGCAACCGGGCGCCTTCGGCGTCTATGCGCTTGAGAAGCGCGTCCATGTCTTGGCCGCTCACCATGCCGGCTTCGTCCAGAATATAGATGCGCTGCTGATCTGCTGTTTGCTTGGAGGCCAGGAGGCTGGCAAGGGTCCGCGTATCGTCGGCGTCCGCGCTTTTCAATTCATGGGACGCGGCGGCGGAGGGGGCGATGCCTACGACTTGATAACCGGCCGCCCTTGCTGCCTGCACATATCCGGCCATGCTTGTGGTTTTGCCAGCGCCCGCCGCGCCCACTATTCCCAGGACGCTGTCTGGGGACGTGAGAGAGTGGAATAGGGCTTCGCGCTGACCATTAGAAAATGCAAATCCTTGGGAGACTTCGCGCGCTTGCATAAAGGTCATGGCGTCCGGGCCAGACAGGAGCGGCGCGGCCTGGTCGTGACCGGCACGGGCCCGAGCAAGGATCTCTTGCTCACGATGTAAGGCGTCGCGGGTTGTGAGCCGACCGTCCCCTACATCGAGCAGGCCGCCTTGACCAGCGGCCATTGAGGCCTCAACACCTGGCAGGTCGGTTGAACCCATGCCGGCCTTCAGGGCTTCCAGGCGAGTTTGGTTCTTGGAGAAAACCGTCTCGCGCTCGGACAAATGCCGAGCGGCGGATTTAACGGCCTCGGAGGATAGGTCTGGTGTTTGAACCGGTCCCCGCGCTCGCGCCTCGCGTTCCAGGCGGTCCAAATCCAGACTTGCCTCCCGCATCCGCTCCCGCCACTCCCAGCGCTGATCCTCCTGACTTAATGATGTCTTGTCGCCACGCGTCCCGAGGTTCGCGGCGTCGCGCTGCGCGGCCGTACTCCCCTCCCGCGTCAAGCCCTGTTCCGCCAGAGCCACATCGACTTGGTCGCGGCGGCGGGAGAAGGCATCGATTTGTGCCGGGGTTATACCCTCCACTTCAAACCCGTCTTTAGTAAGACGAACTGGGTAGCCCAATTCCTGGAGGCGCTGGGCGAGATAAGCTTTGGCCGCGAAATCGGCCGTCATGCGAAGAACCGAATCCTTCCCAAAATCGAGATCGCGCGCGACCCATTCACCATCCCCGCGCTGCGTCATATTCATAACCAACAGGTGGGTATGAAGGTCGGGGTCCGCGCGGCCATCGACCGTGCGCGCGTCCTCGTGCGTGAACGCGGAGGCCACCATTTTCCCGGTGTGCTCGACCGACGCGCCTCCGTGCCCCCTGCGAGCGGTGAGGCATTCGCGCTCGATCACGCCGGCAGCGACCCCGACCGCTTCGTCCCATAAGCCCTTGAGACGGTCATCACCGCTTCCCAGCACCAACAAGGAAAACGACTTTGGGGCACTCATGGTGAGGTCCGTCGCCATGCGCCGCTCGGCCTGCCTACCACCGCGCCTGCTGATGTCCTCCCCATTCGGGAGATGGCCCTGCAGAAGCTCATTATGAACCCGGTCGTTCACGGGCCCTTCAAGACCGAGGGCCCGCGCCCCCTCGCCCATCCAGACCCCAGGGGCGCCGCCGGACGCGGTGTAGTAACCCGATCCCTTTTCAAGGTCGCGTTCATTTCGGACATAGCTAGTGATCCCCGCTGCTGCCTTTCCAGGGTCCTGGCCGGGTTGTACTGAGAGATGCTTGATACCAATGGTCATGTGTTCTTCTCCGTAACGTCGGTTCACAGATAGTGCGGCGTACCAGGAAATGATGACGAGGTTTGGCATGGGGTGGGTGGCGAATAGCGCCCAAAACAGGGCCGCGTTTGGTGTCGTGGTGATCTCTGCTATCGGCAACATGGGTAGTAGGGAGGCACACAGACGGCGGCGAAGGCGGCACCCCCGAGCGGAGCGAAGGGCACAAGCGAAGCTGGTGCGGTTGTGTGGTTAGTCCATCCCCGAAGGGGGTGGACGTTTACGGGACGTGTTGAGGTCCGATTCAGGTCGTCATACGCCCGCAACCCGGGCAAACAGTCACTTCCATCCGCGTCACGGCCTCAGTCCATCCTCCAAGCGTCCGGTATCCGTCCACACTCGGCGAATGGGGGCACTTTGAGGCCCCCATTCGCCCGCATGCCGTCCGTACAACGCCCTACCATTTCCTTAGGACCCAGCAGTTATGAAAGGAGGTGTGCATATGGACCTAAAACGACTGACAGCGCGGGTGGCAGCACACGCTGATGCCATAACAGCCGCTAAACAAGCGGGAATGACGTGGAAAGAGATCGCGACCGTGTTTGAAATACCCAATGGAGAGTCTGCGCGAAAGGCCTTCGATCGGGCACGACGAGGAATACGGGAGGGCCGCATCGTGCCACTGGCCCAATTGCCACTCCCTATCCCGGCTGCCCCTCAGCCGATTGCCTCGGTCTCAGTGCCACCCCGGGCTCCCGAGCTTCCCAATCAGGATGATTTTATCAATAAACATCTCATCAAATAGGAGCCAACCTAATGAAGAACATCTACATCAGTCATGGTGATAAAGGAGGAGTCGGCAAGTCCGTCCTCGCGGTGGCCCTCACAGAGGCGTTACTAGCAGGCGCCCGTTCTCTTGCTTTAGTAGAAGGGGACACCACGCAACCCGATGTCGCCCTGCGTTATGCCGGCGATCCCGAAGTCCTCCTAGGCGTCCTGCCGTTGAATCGCGCGGGCGATGCCAATAACGCGGTGTCGGCCTTTGCGGCTTGGCTTGAACAAAACGACCCCGCTTATGTCGTCATGAACCTCCCCGCTGGCGCATCCGAAACCCTGGATGAGCATGGTGACCTGATACGACAGGTAGGAGATGCCTTGGGATACTCCCTGACGTGTTTCTATTCACTCGGCAAAGGGGATACCCCAACGGCGGGACTGGTCAAGAGTCTCCAATCCGGGCTCTTGTCTCACATCGAGACCGCGCGGCAAATCGTGGTCTACCCCGCCTTCCAGGGCGACCCACACGATTTCGTGTGGTATGGCCATGCGGCGCGCAAATCCTTTCAGGGCCGGGAGATCATTATGCCGGCCTTGGCGAACCGGTCGGCCTTCCAGAAGATGTTAATGACGCCCGGGCGTCTCTCCGCCATCGCCGCCACGGGCGCACCCGGATGGATGGTAGTCGATAGGCTGAATATTGCCCGCTGGCTTAAGTCCGTGCTCTCCACTCTTGACCCCGTAATCAAGGACTAATCCCATGACTCACGATCACGACAACACCGGGGGCCTTGCGCCCCCCTCTTCCCTCCGCGATCAGGTATTGGCTTCGTTGCCTCCCGATCTTCATGCCCAGGTGCTCGCCAACGCAGCGGACGCGGGGATCATCCATAAGGATGACGCGACGTGGCAAATCGTGCGGGACATTATTGCGGCCAACGCGGCCGCGAGGGCCGCCGGCGACGCCGCACGCGAGGTCGGCGCCGCCGTGGCAAACATCCAGACAGAGATTTATCAAGGGGCCGCCAAGGCCGCCGCCGATGTCAAAGCCGCAATTGAAACATCCATTACAGGAACCCTAAATACAAGTGTCACCGCCGCTGCGCAAACGGGTGCCGATGCGTTACGCCAAGCGGCGGCCGACTTGCCCGCTATTGCCCGACAAGAGCAGGGACGCATAGTGCAGGAGTGGCGTGCGGCGCTCGCGAGTGCGGCGCGGGATTCAGCCCTTGCAGGGTTTTTCCAACGGCTGTCCGTCAATGTTGCACTTCTCGCTATTCTCATCGCTGGCATCTTTTTAGGGGGTCTGGTAGTGGGTGGCGCGGGCATCGAGTTCATCATGCGCGCCCAGCACCGCCTCACCCCGTCGGGCTGGCGGCTGTTGGTCAACCAGAAAGGGGGGGCGGAATGTGGGGTGCTCACGGGCCACGCGGTTTGCCTCGCCCGCAAAACCCCTCACTCCAACTGACTCCATGCGAAGGATAAGATCTGGAGACTTTGTCCGATACCCTGATTACAAATTGTCCAAATCAATATAATCTGATTGGGGCACCTTCCGGCCGTCGACGCGTACCCGCGGCGGTATCCTACAGAAAGGAGCCTCTGTTAAATTCCGAGTGGGTGCTGATCATGGAGAGAATACCGCCAGAGAACCCGATGAGGACGAGGTGCGCGAATAGTCCATGAGGGCCAAGGCTTATGCCCCATAACAGGCCGGATACATGTATGCAGTCGATTCTTCTCCAAAGCTCACGACGTCTTGCAAAACCGGGGGCGTTCATACATGTTGCAAGGTCAGGGTGACTTGATACACTGTACCTTACTTACGGTCGCCGCTTACTTCTTCCTGGCCACGGCAGATCTCCCGTGAGTTCTTCTAACCCGAAGCCTTCATCGTCTCGATCTCTCTGCTGGTTTGTACGCACCGGCGCTCCGTCCTCCTCCTCAAACCACAGCAATGCAACCGTTTGATCAAACACCGGGTAGTGTCGAGCGCATTCGAAAAGCTCGTCCTTCTTTGACCAGTCTGAGAACCATACGTCTCGGGACACGTAGCCAGAATCACTACCTGAGTCAGGGACGCATCTCAGTTGGTGACTTATTGATCCAGGGGGAATAGGCATCTTCAGGTCGATCCATCCACGTGCCGCGCGCAAGGAGGTCGACCGGATAGAATACCGGATTCGCCCGCTCTCACAAAATATGAAGGCACACAATTCATCACTTAGGCTCGCGAAGCGGGAACCCGTCGCGGGAAAGGACGTACCGAACGTCGAGGCTAAGTTATCGAGCATCTCGAGGCTCGGCTCTCCGAACGGCATCCGGGGCTTGAAGAGGAAATATGGCATCAACAGCTCGGCGGCAAATACATCGCAAGCGGCCTCGTTTGCATCGCGCTTCGCATATACCCACGATGGAATGTCCGCGTGATTAGTCGGCAGCCCGAGCACGACGTGGGCGATCTCATGGCATAGGGTGAAGCGCTGGCGTGCAAGGCTCTCGTTGCTGTTGAGCAGAATCCGAGGGGAGCCATTCTTAATCATCGCCACGCCGGACTCCCCGTCACCCATGGGTTCGCTCTTGACTTTAGCGCCAATCTTGTCGACGTACGCGTCAAGTGAATCTCCGATACGCGAAAGATCAAGCCCGGCGATAAATCGGCGCGCACGAGATGCGGCCTCGACCTCATCCATTCAGTCTTCGTCCCAGAGCCGGCGCGCTCGGTCAAGACGCTCTTTCGCGCTAGCGCGTCCGGCTCCGCGATACGCAACAACCGCCGCCATCTTTATCAGATCCAACGGATAGGAGTCCCCCATCGCTGCTTCCTTAATTATGGACGGATCTGCAGCAGGCGCGTCTCGAAGCCACTGGGCCAAAGCCACTTGGAACTGGTTTGCCTTCAGCGCTCTGAGAAGGCGCCCCAGCACATCCTCGGACGGATCGGACTTGTCACCAACCTCTAGGCGATGGATATAGGCATGGTCAACGCTGGCCAGCGTTCCGAGTTCCCTTAACGAGAACTGCCGCGTCTCCCGGAGATGCCGGAGCAAGACGCCGAGCCCAGTACTTGTAGACATAGTGCAGCCTCCTTGACATCCCAGAGTGGCTTCTATACGATGTTGTCTAGTCAGACAACATGTGTGCGTTTGTCGGCTTTATAAACGTCCGCTTTATCTAGTGTAGCAGTTGTCTGCATAGGCACCAAGCGCGCGTTACCCGCGTGCGATGTACTGAACCAACAGATGGCAGGGCAACCCGAGGGCATACACCATGGAGCACGATAGGCACCATAAACACGAGAAACACGATCTAAAGATCTACGTTGAATCCCAGGAATATGACTGGGACAAGTCAACAATCACATATGCGGAGGTGGTAACGCTTGAATTCCCCACGTATCCGCAGAACCCGCAAATCACGTACTCAGTCAAATATACTCACGGCCCAGCGAAGAATCCGTCGGGGGTTCTGCCGCCACGGGCCGAAATCGAGGTGAAAAATGGCATGCGCTTCCGCGTTACAGACACTGGCGAGTCATAACCAGGACATCCAGCGCCTGCTGGAGAAGGGATACGCGCTCGCCGTCGATAACGGCTACCTAGTCATCCGGGATATCCCCTACCTGGATGGTCAACGGGCGCTCCATCGCGGGGCGATCGTTACCAAGCTGGTGTTCACAACAGAGGACAAAGTGATCCAGGAGAATCATCAGGTTTTTTTCGCTGGCTCCTCGCCCTGTCAAGTGGATGGAGCACGCATCCCGTATATGGGAGACAGGCCGGCTGTGCTAACGCTCAGCAACGCTTGCGCGGACGTAAAGGTGGAGCGATCGTTCTCAAACAAACCCAATGGCGGGGACAAGAAATTTCCCGACTTCTTCGAGAAGGTGGAAAGCTACATGGCCATCATTTGCGGTCCCGCGATGACAGCGTATGACGTGACTCCATACACGTTCCGCTCCGTAGACAAGATTGCGGAAGACTCGGTCTTCTACTTTCATGACACTCTGACAGCACGGGCGGAGATCGGTGACCTTGCCCAGCGGTTAGGATCGGACGTCGTGGCGATTATCGGACTGGGCGGGACAGGGAGCTACGTCGCCGACTTCATGGCGAAGTCTCCAATCGCGGAGCTTCGGCTTTTCGATCCGGATGCGTTTTACGTCCATAACGCCTTCCGAAGCCCCGGCCGTCTCGAACGAAAAGAGTTGGATAAAAAGAAGGTATCGGTTTACGAAGAGCGTTACCGAGAGTTCCGGCGTGGCGTCAAAGGCTACCCTGTAAAGGTCTATTCCGACACGGCGGAGGGTTTTGAGGGCGTCACCTTCGCATTTGTCTGCGTGGACGACGGCCCTGCCCGTGCGGGAATCGTCGAGCTTCTGACAAGGCTCGGCATCGCGTTCATTGATGTTGGGATGGGCCTCCGTCGTAAGAACCAAGGCCCCATCGGTGGAATGCTCCGGACTACTTATTACTCTGCCGAAAAGACTCCCGAACGCCACGCGAAGAACCTAGCACCGTTGACCGAGGCGGTAGATCGCGAATACAGGGCACAAATCCAGATTGGGGAGCTAAACGCGCTTAATGCCGCCCTCGCGGTGCTCAAGTACAAGCAGGTCCGCGGGTTTTATGCCCAAGAGAGCGGCGAAATCTATCACTCACTATTCGACATCATCGATCTACGATGCGAGAATCTGGCCGAATTAGACGCTTCCGTCTCGAGCGCGTTGTAACTCTTCCGAGGGTGCCCGAAGAAGGGGTACTCTATGTCTCGGACGAGTTCAAGACCGCGACGCACCTTTGCGCATGTGGCTGCGGTGAAAAGGTGCGGACTCCCATCGGCCCAGAGGAATGGTCGGTATGGGAAGCCAGCAACGGCCCGACATTGCGGCCCTCCATCGGCAATTGGCAGAAGCCGTGTCGGTCGCACTATCTCATCACAGCCGGCGCAGTCGAGTGGCGCGAACAATGGTCCGGTGAGGAGGTCGCTCATAGCTGGCAGGAAACTGAGAAGCGCCGCACTGTCTACTACGCGAACCGTGCTCGGAAGGAACGAAGCCTATGGTTCCGGTTCTGGAATTCAGTGTGGTCTTGGCTCAAGTGATTAGACATGTCCAAGTTACCTCAATATACGACCTCATCCAAAGAGAAAGGGTGCGCCGATTTTCTTAACGGTACGGGGCCATGGGTGTTGAACCCCGGCACCCCTCTGGCAGAGGTGCCCCTGCTTCCCGTGGATGGGGGGTTTTGCCATTCAGAGCACCATCTGTAACACCATCGCTATATATAATTACTAGCGATGGTGTTACAGATGCGGGATTACAGCTACTGGCGCTGCACGTCGCGCGACCGCCGGGGGGCTACGCGCCGCTGGACCGCCCAGCCCAACTCTCGTATCAGGTCACGGTAGGTGCTGGCGCCCAGCCCCTGTTGTTGGACGCTGTGCAGGTAGTCATTGACGTTACGAAACGATACAACCCCGCCCACGGCCTCTAGGGCCTCCAAGGCGGCTATGAGCCGCTCCCGGGCATCGAGCGCGCGCTGGGCGTGATAGTCTCCCGACGTGCGCCACCCGCGCGGGTCTTCCTTGTATGCGCCTACCTCCAGGCCGTGCTCCCAAAGCTCCCAGAGGGGGAGGCCTC
>JAJYPQ010000132.1 GCA_021795255.1 Pseudomonadota bacterium | reverse complement strand
GCGCCAAGGCGAGCGCTTGCGCTTGGCGCTTGCCGAGCAGGGCTATGCGCCCCGGTGAGGAGGACACCGCTGAGAAGTACACCGCGTCCTTGTGCCAAAAAAGCGCGGTTTTAGGTGATCGTCAACAATCTCGGTCAAGCCGCTCTTCGAGAAAGGGTATTACAAAAGCAATCCTCGTGTCGATTCATCTAGTCTGAGTTACGATCTTCTCCTAAGGCTTGATTGGGTTACGCGCACCATTGGAATCCCTTTGCGCGCCGGGGAGCAGTTCCCTATAGGCATACTTGCCGATGTTGCGGGTGCACTGATTAGAGCCAGGGGAAGAGATATGGCTTTGGGTGACATTGCGCTCGCCATGCGTGCCAGCTCGAGCGCCAGTGGAGGGCTATTGGAAGATGTGTTCACGCGAGTGAACGTCGCACGTTTAGCGTCAGAAGACGTAAGCGCGTTCGTAAAGATATTGACAAGAGCCATCGAATATTGGCGGAAGAGGGGCGTCGGCGCAAATGGAGCGGCATGGAGACAATGGCGCGCACTCGCAGTCTTGACGGAGTGCCTTGCTCGCCTGTCGTTGCGAGTTTCAGCGGAGGAGGCGAAGGAGCTCTTCGGTTTCGCGGCCGAAATGGGCCAACGGAAAGAGATACTCCCCTGGGAGGTGTATGCGCCGCTGAATGCGCTGTTGGCGTATACCTTAGAAAGTATACCTCGTTCGCAACAAAGGGAACTCCTATCTGCAGCGCTCGCTTTTCCGTTACCAGATGGGGCGACGAACTGTACCCCAGATCCTTGGCCAAATCCGGTTATAGAGGATCCTGGTGATCGGAATGCGCATGGGGCGATTGATCGTCCTATCGACAGGTTGATTGGTTCTGTAGAGGAGGGGATGCCCGTCGAACGGATTTCAGCGCTTGCGAGGCTCTTGCCGCTAGTTCGAGCGGAAGGGTTTTTGACAGATGCTGAACGGCAGAAATTGGCGAAGGCGTTGTGGGGCGAAACCCCAGGTTATCAGAATTTACCGTGGAGCGACGTTTTGCCTCATGTTTTCTTGATACTTCCAGCTACGGACCGAAACAGCGCGCTGCGGCTTGCGAGAAAGACTCTGCTTGACCATGCCTCAGATGCTCTGGCGTGCATAAAATGGCCTCTGCGCCAGTACCCGTCACCGGAGGTGCAGGGCGCGATCAATGCGTACCGAGGCCTGTGGGCCGGGGTGGGCGAAATGCCTCGGGAATTGCGTCCAACATCACGGCAGGCGGTGGTTCTATTCCGCGTGGTCATCAACTGGCGCCCCTGTTTGGAGGGCGATGATCTGGGAATGGGGCGTAAGCAACTCGGGGTACTGGCTGACGAAATGGGGAGGGCCCTGTCTGAGGCGATAGTACCCGCGATGTCGGCGAAACAAAGGGGCCGCGATCAATTGGAGCAATTGACCGCATTTTTCAACGAAGTTCCGCAGGCGTTCTCGGTGTTACCTGCTTTTGTTTACTTTGCGGCGATCGATCCTGCAGTAGCAGAACGTGTCGCGGATACTATCCAAAAGGCTCTACGCGGGAAGACCCCGAAAGAAGTAGCGTACGCAACCTGGGCGGTACGTAAATGGACGGAGCGGAGTCCTGTTTCGGGAGACGAGGATACGGCGCGCAAATCCACCATGGTGCGCCTGTTTTCTATATTGGATAGCGGCTGGGCTACTGGGTGGGAATATCTACTGGAATGCGCCTATGAGTGCGGCAAGATGGGGGCATTATCAAAGGCGCAATGGAGATCGTTGAGAGAAGTTGTAAGGGAGGCCTATGCGGCGACGGACTACGCGGGAGCCGATTTGGATGGCGAGAAGCTCGTGAGCCTGCCCGCCGTGCGGTCACGGGCAGTCCGGATAGCAAAGGCCCTTTGTCGGGACAAACATCTGAACGACCGTGCTTTGGAAGATATTGTGACTGCAGCGTTAGACGACCCGTTGCCAGAAGTACGATTTGCGGCTCATGACATCTGACGGAACGCCAAACGGCTAGAACAAGCTCAAAAATATGCCAAGCATTGCGGCACATAGGCAGACGAGAAGCCCTATCCGGGCGATTCGTAAAGCCATGCGTAGGAGCGCGCCTTTGTCTTGGAAGGTATGCGAACTGGCGGAAATCATGGCGCCAGCAGTATAGGGTGACGCCTGGGGCGCCAATTTACGCAACCTCCGCCCACTGCGCCGATAGCAACTCGGCCTGCTCTAACACCGTCTGGGTCGCGCGCTCCTGTTTGTCAGGCGGATAGCCGTATTTCCGGAGAGTGCGTTTGACGATGACGCGCAGGTTCGCGCGTACGTTCTCACGAACCGTCCAGTCGATGGTGACGTTCTTTTTGACAGCGGCCACGAGCGCCCGGGCGATATCGGTGAGCGTCGGTTCGCCTAAGACCTGGACCGCGCTGTCGTTGACCCCCAAGGCATCGTAGAAGGCCAGCTCATCGTCGGTGAGATGGAGTTGCTCGCCGCGGGCCTGGGCTTTACGCATGTCTTTGGCGAGCGCGACCAGCTCCTCGATCACCTGCGCTGTCTCAATGGCGCGGTTTTGGTAACGACGTACTGCTTGCTCCAGGAGATCGGCAAAGGAGCGGGCTTGAACGATATTGCGTCGGGCGCGGTTTCGAATCTCGCCCTTCAAGAGCTTTTCCAGAAGTTCGACCGCGAGATTGCGCTGCGGCATCTGCTGGACCTCGGCCAAGAACTCATCGGACAGGATCGAGAGATCGGGTTTTTTAAGCCCTGCGGCGGCAAAGATGTCAATGACCTCATCAGACACCATGGCCTGCGAGACAATCTGGCGGATGGCGTGGTCCAGATCCTCGCGGGGTGGGCGGCCTTCCACGGTCTTTTTGGCGAGTACTGCGCGCACCGCCTGGAAGAAGCCCACGTCGTCCCGGATGCGCAAGGCCTCGTCATGGGGGATAGCGAGCGCAAAGGCTTGGGTCAGCGCCGTGACGGCGGCCAAAAGCCGCTTCTTGCCGTCCGGCTGGGCCAAGATGTGTTCTTGGGCGGCGGGCAGCAAGGAGAGCCGCTCCTGGGGGCGGCCCTGCGTCCACAGGCGCCAATCGAGGCCATGGAAGAGCCCCCGGCAGATCTCGTACTGGGTCTGCATGAGGGCCACGGCCTCGGCCTGATCGAGCGCAGTCTTCCCTTCACCCCCGCTTTCGGTATAGGTGACCAGGGCCTTTTTGAGCTCGTCGGCAAGCCCCAGGTAATCGACGACCAAGCCCCCAGGTTTGTCCTTGAAGACGCGGTTGACGCGGGCGATCGCCTGCATCAAGCCATGTCCGCGCATGGGTTTATCCAGATAGAGGGTATGGAGGCTTGGGGCATCGAAACCTGTGAGCCACATGTCGCGTACGATCACCAGCTGAAAAGCATCCTGGGGGTCGCGAAAGCGCAGCGCCAGGGCCTCGCGGCGCTTGGTATTCCGGATATGTCCCTGCCAGGCGGGCGGGTCGCTCGCCGACCCCGTCATGATGACCTTCAGAAGCCCCGCGTCGTCGCTCCTGCCCACCCAGGCGGGACGCAACTTACTGATCGCCTCATAGAGCGCCACACAGATACGCCGGCTCATGCACACGACCATACCCTTGCCTTGCAAAGTACTGAGCCGGTTCTCAAAGTGGGTGACGAGATCTTGGGCAATGAGCGTAAGGCGCGGGGCGGCCCCCACCAGCGCCTCCAATTGCGCCCACTTGGTCTTCAGGCGCTCCTTGTGTTCGAGCTCCTCGCCTTCGGTGAGCTCCTCGAAGGCGGCATCGAGTGTTGGGCGGGCGGAGGCCTCGAGGGCCAGGCGCGCCAGACGGCTTTCGTAATAGATGGGGACCGTGGCCCCGTCTTGCACGGCGCGCTGGATATCATAGACGCTGATGTAATCCCCAAAGACCGCCCGGGTATTGGCGTCAGCCTTCTCGATCGGGGTCCCGGTAAAGCCGATGAAGGCCGCATGGGGGAGGGCGTCGCGCATATGGCGGGCATAGCCGTCCAGGAAATCATACTGGGTCCGGTGGGCCTCGTCGGCCAGGACCACGATATTGGTGCGCGCAGACAACACCGGATGACGGTCGCCTTTCTCTTCGGGGAAGAACTTCTGAATGGTGGTAAAGACCACACCACCGGCCGCACGCCGCAGCCGTTGCCGGAGATCCGCGCGATCGTGGGCCTGTTCCGGCTCAGTGCGCAAGAGCTCCCGGCAACGTGAGAAGGTCCCAAAGAGCTGGTCATCAAGATCATTGCGATCAGTGAGCACCACGATCGTGGGATTGGCCATCGCCGGATGACGGATCACAGAGCCCGCATAAAAGGCCATAGTGAGGCTCTTCCCAGACCCCTGGGTGTGCCAGATCACGCCCACCCGCCGGTCCCCGGACGCACCCCCGGACATCGGGCCTGCCTCATAGCGGCCGGTGGTCTCCGCGACCTGGGGAAGGCCGGCGGAGGCGGCGCGCAAGGTCTCCTCTAACGCGACGTTCACGGCATGGAACTGGTGGTAGCCCGCGATCTTTTTCACGATCCGGCCGCCACCCGAGTCTTCAAAGACGATAAAGGCGCGGATCAGGGCCAGGAAACGGCGTTTCTCCAAGACCCCTTCGAGCAGCACCTGGAGCTCGCTCAATCGGGCCGGGGCCTCCCCGCGACCTGTGATCGTCCGCCAGGGCTTAAACCACTCCTTGCCGGCCCCGAGCGCCCCCATGCGGGCCTCGACCCCATCGGAGACGATAAGAACCTCGTTAGCCATAAAGAGCGCTGGGATCTGCGCCTGGTAGGTCTGCAGCTGCTGCCAGGCGCTCCAGATCGTCGCATTCTCATCAGCTGCATTTTTTAGCTCCAGGACCGCCAGCGGCAGGCCGTTCACAAACACCACCACATCAGGCCGGCGCGTATGCTGACCCTCAGCGACCGTGAACTGATTGACGGCCGCCCAATCGTTGGCCTCCGGGCGCTCAAAATCTAGAACCCGGACCTGGGCACCGGCAATCGAGCCATCCGCGCGGCGATACTCGACCGTGACTCCATCCACCAGCATGCGATGGAAGGCGCGGTTGCGCTCGATGAGCGAAGCGCCCTCCGCGCGCGCGAGCTTGCGATAGGCCTCTTCGAGGGCCTCTTGGGGAAGATCGGCATTGAGGCGCGCCAGCGCCCGGTGTAGGCGGCCTTCCAGTATTGCGTCCCGATAGTTCGGGTCGATGCGCTCGGCACACGGTAGGCCCACGGCGATGTCGGGACCGTGCAGGATGGTATAGCCCCGGGAATCGAGCCAGGCGAGAGCGGCCTCTTCGACGACCGATTCCGAGAAGTTTCCCATCCTCAGCCGCTCCTTAGCGGGTTCATGAGCGCGGGGAGCCATGAAGCGAAGCGTACTCGAGTGGCTTAAGCCAAGTGATGGGGGTATTTTGGATGTGGGTTTCGGTCATCCTGTCTTCCATTTCGCCATAATCGCATTAAGAGCCGCAATGACCCGGCCGAATCTCACCTCCGTGTCTGTGCCGAGATCAGTCAGACGTTTACCGGCGAGGTCGCTCATAATAAGCTTTGCGACACGCCCCTTGTTGAAGGTCTCGACTCCAGCCTGCTTGAGCGCTACCTCGGTAGCTACCACGATCGCGGTGCCAGATTCTACTAGGTCGTACAATTGTTTCCCGCCGAGCTCTTTCTCATAAGCGACGTCAGCTTTGGTGAGGTAGTATTCTCTGTCGAACAGATCTTCGAGCGTGGCGTGCTTTATTCCACCGAGCAACTCGCCAAGCATAAGAACGTGCTGAGTATCCATGATCCATTGATGCACGAGTTGCCTATAGGCATCCTGCCCTTCCGAGTCTGAATCTAACAGGACGCAGACGTTAAGCTGTTGCCCGTGAAGGATCGTGCCGACATAGGCCACCTTGCTAGCTCCACCGGCAGGCGTAATCACGAGCTGTTCATCCAGACCGACCTTGCCGGCTTGACGAAATAGCTCCGAAACCGTTGAAAGGTACCAGAAATCAGTGACACCCTCGACAATAAGGTTATGCTGCCCGACAAAAAGCGACTGACTCCATGAAAGACCGAGTGCCGCTTGCAACGTGAATCGCGCGTCCTTGTCTGCCACCGCCCAGTCTTGATGGATCTTTGTGTCTCCAGGACATACTTCCTCTGCGACATAGATATTGTCGAGGCGCGTGAAATCGATCATAAAAGGCAAATGTGTCGTGTATATAAGTTGGTTCGACTTAGCATAGGCTGCCATGCGGGCCATCAGATCCCGCTGCGCTGCCGCGTGCAAGTGTAGCCCTGGTTCGTCGAGTAGGATAATCGCGTTAGACAACTCTCCTTGCGTCTCGTGCATAAAAGTCATGTCAAAAGAAAAAAACCACTGGAACCCCTTTGACCGCTCATCTAGGGGGACAAGGGCGCTGGCTTCCGTATCCTTTACGAACACCATTAGGTGTTGACCGTCAGCTTCGAATTGCACCTCATATTTTTTTTGCGACCAACGATCCGCGATGAGCGCTGTCAACGTCATGCTAGCGTCGTTCATGTCAAGCATGCGCTGTTCCCGGTCTATCGCGTTCCCTTTCGCAACCTCGTCGTCCAGATTAAGGCCCGCCATTTCCATAATTATGGCAATAGTTTGATCGGCGTCGGTAGCTTGTTTGGCGTTCCTCCGCTGCTGAACCGCATTGAGTTGCGCCGATCCTGAAAACGCACGGTAGTCGTCCATATATATGAAAGTGGGCATGAGACCATGCACGGCGTTAGCCACCCGCATAAGAGGCGTATTCTTCACCTCGATCATAATCTGGTCTAAAGCTGTGTTCAGTGCGGCTAGGTTGTTCATGTCTTGCTGGCGAACGGGTTCGGCTGGAGACGCGAACTGTGGCAGGCGGCCTTTAAATTCCAGAATACTTTCCATCACATAGGAGCTTTCTTTCGCTTTTTGTGCCGCCTGAACGAAGTCGTGGAGCGCCGCTTTGAACTGTCCCTTGAAGTGCTCAGAGAGTCCTGCCGGCAATGTCGTGAGCCGGCTGTGGACGAGATCAATCACCCAAGGCACTTCGTGCTCGCATGCGGGTGAATTTGGGTAGAACGTATAGAAGTATTCTCCCTTGTAAGTCCGTCGAATCTCTGCCCAAAGGATGCCCTTTGCTGTCTCATGCGCTCCTTCGAGCGTCGCGTACTCTTCTGGTGAAAAGGTAAATCTACAAGTCGCCACCGTCTTGTCATCGGACTTCTCTTTGCGGTGGCCGCGCGGCCACTCCCTACCGATAGAGTAGGCAGATTTGTCGTAAGGATGGAACTTCCAGAGCGCCTTGAGAAGCGACGTCTTACCCGACTCATTCTTGCCGACGACGACCGCGATATCGTCAATCTTGACCCAACCCGAGTCGCGGATGGAGCGGTAGTTTTCGATTTTGAATTCGGTCAGCTTCATTTGGCATTTCCCCTATTCACGAAAAGTGGCCATGGCGTGTTTGGCCATGCACTTATCGCACCATAGTAGCCTCGACGAGATGCTGAACCTCGTTGAGGCGGATGTCTCCTGAGATCAGTCTAGGCAGCAAGCCGTCGCGGACATAGGTGATGGTGCGGGATTCGCGCTTAGTTGCGACAACCCGGTCATACCATGGCTGACAAATATGGTTGAACGCAGCCAACACGGCAGCCGACGGGACTACAGCAGTAAATCGATCTATGTCACTCTTGCCTAAGTGAATAACCGTGGTTGCGGTCTCGGTCTCTTCTATATCGGCAAGAGGTCCGATGATGCTGTTCCGAACGAATGCTGCTGAACACTCTTTTTTGGGAACGAAAACGCATACTCGTTGATTGAGCCATGCTTCATCACCGCCCCACAGATACGCACGAAACTCACCGTCCATTCCTACGACAATATCTCCAGGTCGCACCATGTAGGCTTTTAGATGGATCTCCGGCGTCCATATTTGCGGGCGTTCTCCGGGAAGATCACGAATACGAATTAGCGGCCTCCCATTGCGATCTAGGTTGAATTGAGATGAAGAAAAGGGTGCGCCGTAAACTACATCTGCGATGTCGTAAATTGACTTCACCCCCCACCCCCTCGGAATCTCCCCTAACTCCGACTCCTCAAAAGAATCTGGAAAAAGATCATAAAGATGGGCTGGAGGACCCGGCAGGGATTCGCCTTGACACCACCGTCCCTCCATCTTGGCGCGCACCGGATCAAAATCCACGAACCAGCTCTGGAAAAGCGCCCGCGCCATGGCCTCCAGCGTTTCATTCATCCGCCGGTTCAATTCGATCTTGTCGTCCAGCGTGCCGAGGATGTGGGCGATGGCGCGTTGCTCATCGAGCGGGGGGAGTGGCACCGGCGTCCCACGAAGAATTCCAAGATTTGTGTGTGGAACACCGGTTTGTATGGCATTTTGACGAATGTAGTCCTGCTGCTCTGTTGTTGAGAAGACGTAGTAGAAAAAAAGCGGGTCGGCAATCTTTGGATTTACCGTGAGCTTCATCTGGCTTTGCGAAACCAGATATCTGTCAAATGGCGCCTGCGGAACAAGACTAACTTGGCCTAGCGTTCCACGCTGGGTGAAAACAATGTCACCGGGCCGCGCAATATTCGCTTCGAGCGACTGGGCCTTTTCTTCAGTTACATGGGCGAAGTCGCCGGAAACCCAGCGACTGCCCATGTTTTGACCTCGAATTACAGGAACGCCCGCATCTACGTAGTCATGAGACACGAGATTCGAGCCGAAGGGACCACCCACAAGCGCGTTCCGCGTGTGCGCAGCAATCTCTCCGATGGTCGAACCGTTCCACTCACCCGCCATATCCCAACTCCTTCACGTTGGCAGCGATGCCGGCATCCGGTTTCCCGGCCACGGCCTGCTCGGGTAGGCGCGCTCCAAACCGCCGTAGGGTCATTTCTCCTCCCACGGCGCGAATCCGATAGGCCGCTTCTTCTTGGGCTCAGGCGGAGTCATCAGTTCACGGATGGCCTCGAACACGACCTGGAACTGGGCGTCGTACTTCTTCTCAAGGG
>JAJYPQ010000004.1 GCA_021795255.1 Pseudomonadota bacterium | reverse complement strand
CAGGTATCCTGCGAGCCATGAACCAAGACGATATGAAGAAAGCGGTAGCTCTTGCGGCATTGGAGTTTGTGCCCAAGGGAGGCGTGATCGGTGTTGGTACCGGTAGTACCGCTAATCACTTTATTGACGCCCTGGCGACCATCAAGGGGCGCATCGACGGGGCCGTGGCGAGTTCGGTCGCGACCGCCGAGCGCCTGAAAAAGCACGGCATTCCGGTCCTCGATCTAAACGAGGCCGGCACCCTCACTGTCTATATCGACGGGGCGGACGAGGCCACGAGTCACAAGGCCCTTATCAAGGGTGGAGGCGGCGCCCTGACCCGGGAAAAGATCGTAGCCGCTGCGAGCCGGAGTTTTGTGTGCATCGCCGACGAGAGTAAGCTCGTCGATGTCTTGGGGCGGTTTCCCTTGCCCATCGAGGTCATCCCCATGGCGCGTAGTTTCGTTGCCCGTGAGATCGTGGCTTTGGGCGGCGAGCCGGTTCTCCGGCAGGGTTTTCAGACCGATAACGGCAATGTGATTCTGGACGTCCACGGTTTGAAGATCCTTGATCCGGTGGCGCTAGAGGGGCAGCTCAATCACATCACGGGTGTTGTCACAAACGGCCTTTTTGCCCGCCGTGGCGCCGATATCCTGTTATTGGGTACAAAGAATGGCGTGCGCCGGCTTTCGTAACTAGGTCGCTATTGTTGGCGCAAGGGAGGTGAACGCTATGCGGCCCTTTGTCGCTTACGTCGTCGATCGAGATAAAGACGGGGGCCTAGTCCACGGCTTGGTCGAGCGTCCGTTGTCGGATCTCGGGTCCGAAGGCCTCCTGGTCCAAGTCCAATTCTCTAGTCTCAATTACAAAGACGCATTAGCCGCTCGCGGAAACCCCGCCCTTATCAAGACATGGCCGCATGTCCCGGGGATAGACGCGGCCGGGTTGGTCGTGGGTGAAGAGGATGCGGGCCCGGTTCTTTTGACGGGCTTTGGCCTGGGCGTCGAGGTGTGGGGTGGATTCGGGAACTATGTGCGTGTGCCCCGCGCCTGGGTCCTGCCTGTTCCCAAAGGTCTTACCGTTTCGGAAAGTATGATATTAGGGACCGCGGGCTTGACCGCCGCCCTCGCGATCCAGGCGCTTCTCGATGGTGGTATCGATCCCGGGAAGGGTGAGGTCCTGGTGACGGGTGCAACAGGCGGAGTTGGTAGCATCACGGTCATGCTGCTCTCCCAATTGGGCTTTCGGGTCGCGGCCTGGACGCGAAAGACGGAAGAAGAGCCCTATCTTTTAGCTTTGGGGGCAGCGCGGGTTTTGTCTCCCGAGGGCGAGAGTCAGGGCTCGCAACGGGCCCTGCATACGCCGCGATGGCAGGCGGCGGTGGACACGGTAGGGGGTGTGGTGCTAGCCGATGTCCTGAAGGCCATTACGTATGGCGGCGCCGTGGCTGCCTGCGGTATGGCGGGCGGCACCGAACTCCCAAGCTCGGTCTTTCCTTTCATACTACGGGGAGTACGACTCTTGGGTATCGATTCCGTACAGTGCCCGATGGCGGTGCGAGAAAAAATGTGGCAGCGATTGGCGGGCGACTTAAGGCCGCGAGATTTTGCTCTCCTCCACCGGTCTTTGAGCCGGGGCGAGTTAGATCCCGCTATCGATGCGATGTTGCAAGGCCGCCATACCCGCCGCGCGCTCGTACGCGTGGACGACGCCCTATAAGCAAACCGTCTCTGGGCTTGGTCGTGGGAGTAGTACGGCGTCGGCGCGCGAGACTGCCCTTGCAGCTGGCTGGCGCCAAGCGCGCCTTAACGGGGCGTCCGCTCTAGGCGGATCGCGTATTTTTTGAGGCGATGCCATAGACTACGCTCGGCGATGCCGAGGATCTCGGCGGCCCGGGCTTGCACTCCGTCACAGGATTCCAGGGCGCGGATGATGGCGGCACGCTCCAATTGCGCGAGCCACTCATCGAGCGGCCCGGTGGGACCCTCAGGGGAGATCGCTGCTAATGTCGACGGGACCTGCGGGCGAAACAGGCTGTGGGGAAGGTCGTCGCGTTCGACCAAGGGGCCACTTGTCGTCAATAGGGCCCGTTCCACGGCGTTGCGCAGCTCGCGGATGTTGCCTGGCCATGCATATTGACCGAGCGCGGCTTTTGCCTCCTCGCTAAAACCTTGGACCGATGAGCCCATATCCGTGGCGAGTTCGTTGAGGAAGGCCGCGGCAAGCAGGGGGATGTCTGCGACCCGGGACCGTAGCGGCGGTACGTGGATGTTGTACACGTCCAGCCGGTAAAAAAGGTCTTCGCGAAACCGTCCGGCTTCTACTTGGGCACGCAGGTCGCGGTTCGTGGCGGCGATGATGCGCACATCCATGGCCCGTACTTGATTGGACCCAAGCGGCGAGAATTCGCGTTCTTGGAGGACGCGCAGAAGCTTGGCTTGCAGGTCGATGACGAGATCCCCGATCTCGTCTAGGAAGAGCGTCCCGCCTTGAGCCTGCTCAATCCGTCCTGTGCGGTTCTGGGTGGCCCCGCTAAACGCCCCTTTGACGAACCCAAAAAGCTCGCTTTCGAGAAGATCGTGGGGGATGGCCGAGCAGTTGACCGCGACCCAGGGATGATCGCGGCGATTACCCGACTCGTGGATGGCGCGTGCGACCAACTCTTTTCCGGTTCCCGATTCCCCGGTGATGAGGATGTTGGTTTTGACGGACGCCACCCGGTCGATCTCAGCTTGAAGGCGCCTCAAGGGTTCGCTCCGTCCGAGGAGGGTATGGGTGCCGCGCGCACGCTGCTGGATGTCCGCCTTGAGGCGCTGATTTTCCTGCAGGATACGGCGCAGTTTGATGGCGTTGTGGACGGCGATCTCGAGGGCCTCAGGCTCGAAGGGCTTGGTCAAGTACTCGGCCGCCCCGGCGTGTATGCTCGACACGGCCGAACTGATCGAGCCGTGGGCGGTGATCACGATGACGGGGATGTCGGGTCTTTCCGCCCGTGCCCGACGAATGAATTCTTCACCGCCCATCCCTGCCATCTTGAGGTCCGAGAGGATAACGTCGATGGCGAGGTTTTGAAGATGGGGAAGAGCGGTTTCGCCCCGCTCGCTGACGATTACGGCATAACCGGCGCCCTCCAGGATCATGCGTATCAGCGTTTGCATGTTGGTCTCGTCATCTACGACGAGTACGGTGTTTTTTATCATACGCACTCCGTGAAAGGCGCCTGCGGCCGCCATGCCATCAACCCATCGTCCTCGCGTCGGCCCCGATGCGGATGAGGTCTCAAAGCGGCCTCGCGTCGGATCGCGTTTCCCGGGTCGGCTCCGACCTCAAAACTGGAAAATTCAGCACGAAACGCGCGCCGCCGGATTTTCTGGTCTCCGCCGTCAGCGTGCCGCCGTTGGCCTCGACCAGGGCTGCGGCAATGGAGAGACCAAGACCGGTACCGTGCGCCTTGGTCGTAAAGAAAGGCTCGAACAGCCGGGGTGCTACGGCGGCATCTATGCCCGGCCCATCATCTTCGATAGCAACGATAAGGCGCCCTTCTTGGACATAAGATGACAGCATGATATGCCCGCCCTGCCTCGTAAAGGCCTCAGCCGCATTCGTCAAAAGGTTCGTAAACGCTTGCTGCAGGAGTTCGCCGTCGGCCAGTATGCGGGCCTCGGCGTGCGCTAGCATCTCACTAATGCAAAGCTCAGGGTGAACGGCCAAGACCCCTGCCAGGGCGCGCTTTAGGGGTGTGCTTGGATCAAGAACCCCGGGTGCCGGGGGGCGGTTACGCGAAAGCTTCAAAAAATCCCCAGTCAAAGCTGCTACCCGCGCGCTCTCTTCGCGGATCATGCGTTTTAGTTCCTGTTGCTTGGCGTCTTCTTGCCCCGGCTTATCGAGCAAAGTGGCAGCAGCCGAGATGACGCCTATGGGGTTGCGGATCTCGTGGGCGAGGGTCGCCGAAAGCTCGCCCAACGCGACGAGCTTATCTTGCCGGAACCGCTGTTGTTGGGCATCCCGCGCGTCGCGCAGCCGCACCGCCATGGCATTGAAGGCACGCCCGAGATCGCCGAGCTCATCGTTTGCGTAAGCGGGGACCTGGGCATCAAAATCCTGACTTGCCAGACTCATGACCCCGCTATGAAGTTGCTCTATGGGCCGCAGAACGATGCGACTCAAGAAGAGGCCGGTGAGTCCGCCTATAAAGATGCCGGCCAGCGAGATCGTCACAAAAAGCGCCCCGCGGTTTGTTAAAAACGCATCCAGGCCCCCGCGTTTGAGGCCATTGAATACGAGGGCCTCGACATGGCCCGATGAGTCCGCGATGGGGGTATAAAGTCCGCGAAAGCGGTTGGTATCGGCGTGCACGTCGTAATCGGAGCGGCGATTGAGGAGGCGTCGCATGGTCTTTGGCGAAAGCCCGGTCAAAGCGATGACGTGATGAGGAGAAGACAAGACATCGAGATAGCGCTGGCCGCCCGCGCGATAATAGAGTTGCGTGTCGAGCCCGGTGATTTGCGAGACCTCGCGGATGAAATGACGGTTTAAAAGGCCGCCTAGCACGAGGTGATAGACCCCGCGATGGGCTACCGCCATCGCCGTGACCCCGACTGCCGCGAGCATGTCGTGGTGACGGTCGATGACCCGCAACACCGCCTGTTTTTGCGCGGGGTTCCAGTAGCCCGCGATGCGTAAATCACTGGAGGAGTAGAGGAGCCGGCCATCAGGGCCATAGACCTGAATGAGGCGTAAACCGAGACTGCGGCTAATATGGCGCCAGGAGGTGGGTGGGACGACCCGACCACGGGCCAGCGTGTCTTGATAGCGAACGCTGCCAGCCAAGCTTTGGCCGAGCATCAAGGCATCGTTCTGATAGCCCTTGAGCCATATCCGGTCGACGCGCGCCGCTTCCACGATCCATTGTTCTAAACGATGCTCGAAATGCGCGGAAACCCAACGCGCGGCAACCGCTCCGGCGCCCAGCATCGGGACCACTACCAGGGTTAGGATGACCGCCAGAACTTTTCGTTGCAGGCGATTCAGGGGAAGCGGCATGCCCAAAGCATAGCGCATTAGGGGTTTGCCGGCACTTCGTAGGTGCGGTTGTGGGAGGGGGTCGCAAGGGAGTTGGGCGCTCTGAAGCACCCGGCTTAGCCCGTCCCTTATCGGCGCAGGAGAGGCTTTGAGGATGGGACTTGTGAGGAATCCAAATGGTCACGATGCCTAAGTGTCTTGAGCGTTCAGGCGGCCTGAGAGCAGCTATGACGCGCTTTCTTTTGATCCCCGCTATACTCAAGACCAGGTCAAGGTTTGAAGGAGATTCTATGCGTACCATTTTCGTGATTTTGGGGTTTTTGGCGGCGACCAGCTCGGCTTTCGCGAGCATGCCGACGGCGCTCGCACGGCAAAATGATAGACCTCATTCCCACGCCTATAAGCGCACCAAGCCCCCCCGGACCCAGCATTCGCATTCCCGCTCCTCTCGCTAAAGGTAGGGCGCGATCCAGCTCTTGAGTCGCTGTGCGTCCATCGCCCCCGCCATGCGCGCCACTTCGCGGCCATTTTTAAAGACGGCGAGCGTCGGGATGCTGCGGATGCCATAGCGGCTCGCGAGGGCTTGTTGTTCTTCGGTGTTGACCTTTAGAAACTGGGCTTGCCACTTAAGGTCGGCCGCCACTTGGGCGAATGCTGGCGCCATCATCTGGCACGGGCCGCACCACGGGGCCCAAAAATCAACCAGGATGGGGAGCTCGTTCCCGTTGATGTGCCGCGTAAAGCCCTGATCGTCGACAGTGATGGGTGCGCCCGGCAAGAGTGGCTCGTGGCACGATCCGCACTGGGGGTTGTGGGCGAGTCTTTCCGTAGGGACCCGGTTTTTTTGTCCGCACTGGGGGCATACAAGTTGTTTTGCTGGCATAAGGCCTCCTCACCGTCTTGGGCTCCTATATGGGGTTGCCGCGGCCCCCTTTCCATCCCATGGCTAGGGCCATCCCGAAAAAGAGCTATCCGTTTTCCACGATTGAACTTATCTCCGCGCATTCCCCTTCCTAGGCCGCGGCCAGGAGGGGGTCAAGCGGAGGGTTTGGCTGAACCGTTCTCTTCTTTCACTTGCCGAAGGCCGGTTTCGCTGTTATCCAACTCCTGACTAGGCCAAAACGCTGGCACGGTGGATCGGGTGTCAGCGGTTTATCTACAACGCCACGGTGCGGGAGGACCGCTATTTCCGCCGGTTTGCACGCATCTCTCTGCAGCACACCGGGCACCATGTGCCCATCGATCAGCAGTACAGCTACTTCAAGACCGAATTCACGCCGTGGCTAGCGGGGGTGCCAAGCGTGGTGTTGCGCAATGGCGCGGTACGGTGGAAACAGGCCACCAGCCGTTATTTCTCGAAACTGGGGGAAGTGACGCCCGACCCTGCACAAGAGGCACGGAAAACAGTCCGTGTGGCTCACGTCCGAGATGTTCCGCTTCCAACCCCTCGCCGGGCTTCGTGTTCATCGTAGCTATTTCCTGGCCAAGACGGAGCCCCTGCTCAACCGCTAGCTGGGCCGATTGAGGGTGCGAGAAGAGAACGTCTCCTTTCTTGACTGCGTTATTTGGCATGGTCGATGCGCGGTCTTGCCCCGCCCAAGGGTAATAATCCGAGAACAATATCCGGTGGACGGAAAGGAAGTCTTGATAGGTCAGATACTGGCGGGTGGCAAGATGCGCAAGTGTTGCATCAAAATTTGCTCGAAACAGGATATGTTCAAACTGCTTGATGACGGCGTGATCCTTGTCCGCTCGGACATTGCGCAGAATCCCGCCGTATCGAAGTCTCCGAATGGATCAAACTTGGCGCTTTTCATCAAGGTAGTGCCCAAGGAGTGAAATCATCGTTGGTCCATCAATGACATGGGCGCGCCGCAAGGCAACAATCAGGTCTTCCGTCTCATCGGTAATGACCTCATCGTCCGCCAAGCGAGTAATCACGCCGGCCACCGCATCACTTCCTGTTTTCGCAAAGGTAACGCCGTGGCGTTTCGCCAGATTGGCAATGAATGGCCCTACTCCAACCGAGGGAATGTGGCTGAGTGGCATGCGATCAACCCCAACTACATCAGGGAACACGGTTTTACTATACACGCACAAGACACCAAATTTAATCACGTAACGCGGTTTCCAGTGCCTGTGTTGATGCCAGGTAACGACTCACCCACAATAATCACAAAAAACGGATAGCCGGACAAAGAACGGCGTTCTTCGTTAAGAGGCAGGGGTTGTGATCCGAGTCCGGTACCGTAAGAGGTGTTTGGGGGCGAGGGCCACGGTCTTGGCTTCGAGCGGCTAAGAGAATTTGAGGGGCTGCCCGGAGCGGGATGCGCCGCACGACCGGTCGCTGTGAGCCACTGTTTAGGCGCTGGCATCGTGGGGCGAAGCCGGAGCTTGGGAGAGCCGTTCGAACCACCTATTCTCTCGGATCAGAGGAGAGGGAGTTTTGGCGTCCGCGGGGCATCGGAGGCGTCCGGGCCCGCCCCACGACTCAACCGCCGCCCGCGAAGCCCTGTTGTCGCCAAGCCTCGTAGACGGCCACCGCCACGGCATTGGAGAGATTGAGGCTCCGGTTCTCCGGGCGCATGGGTAGCCTCAGTCTATGTTCGGGGGGTTGGGCCAGTAAGAGTTCCGCCGGCAGGCCGCGGGTCTCGGGACCAAAAACCAAGGCGTCCCCCCTCTGATATTGGACATCCGAATAGAGTCGTGTGCCGCGCGTTGAGAAGGCCAGAATCCGCTCCGGGCGTACGGCACTGACAAAGGCCGCGAAGGTCGGATGGACGCTCAGCGTCACCCATTCGTGGTAATCGAGCCCAGCGCGGCGTAAAAGCCGGTCTTCGAGCGCGAACCCGAGCGGTTCAATGAGATGAAGGGCCGCACCAGTGTTCGCGCAGAGTCTTATGACGTTGCCGGTATTAGGAGGAATCTCGGGTTCAAAAAGCACCACGTGAACAGGTGGTCCCTGGTCTAACATAAGCCCTCACGACGCGAAAATCATTGTAAAAGAAGCGGTTACATCCTTATGGGGTCTAGTTTACCCGATCCGGCTGCCATTGAAAGCACTGCGGAATGAGGGCCACCGGGCTGGACTTTGTCCTCATGCTCCCTATCCTATACTATGAGTAGGTCTATTCAGCAGCCTCCAAATATCCGCTCACACCCGCGCTTAAATCCGGTAGGCACGGTTTATGCAAGAACTCAGGCAGGCTGGTCAGGGGACGGACGAGTACGGTTCGGGCCACGTCGGCAAACGTTCTGAAAGGATCTGCAGTTTCCATTTATTGATGAGGGGTTTCGTTTATGAGAAAACAAGAGGCAGGCTTTACCCTAATTGAACTCGTGGTCGTGATCATCATCCTCGGGATCTTGGCGGCCGTGGCGCTGCCGAAGTTCATGGGCTTGAGCACGGACGCCCGGGTCTCGGTCGTGAACGGCATGAGTGGTTCGGTGATGGAGGCGGCCGACATGGTCCATGCCTTGGCGGAGGTGCAAGGTCAGGTGGGCAAGACCGGTTCGGTGAACTTGCCAGGCGGCACCGCGATCACGACGGCTTACGGTTATCCGGATGGTACAGCCACAGGCATCTTGCTGTCCTTGCAAGATGCCACATCCAAGCCGAGCAGCAACTTTCCGTTTACCTTTACGGCGGGCCCGCCGGCGACCTTTGACTATACGGCAGTCGGCGGCACAGCCAATGCGACGTGTGAGGCAAGTTATACCCCCTCGACAGGTGTGGGTGTGGAACCCTTAGTGGCCGTTACGGTCACTGGCTGCTAAGACGGTAGAAGTCCGTAGCCTTTAGGCGGACCTATACCCCCCTTAATATGTCCGAGTATCACGCGCGGGAGGCTTCTGAGGGAACTGCCGGTTCTCTTGAGAGTGCAGGGCCCAGTCGGGCGTTTAAGGGGATTTTTCAGGCTACGGTCTCGGGCTATACCTTGCTCGAGATCGTGGTTGTTTTGATCATTGTCGGCGTCCTCGCCGCAGTCTTTGCCCCGCGGTTTATAGGAACCTCGGGTTTTACCGGCCAAACCACCGCGGACAAGTTCCTGGCCGCCGCGCGCTATGCCGAGACTCTGGCCCAAAACCAAGATATCGCTACCTCTTTGACCGTAAACGGGACCTCGTTTTCGGTGACGCAAAACGGCAGCCCTGTCCCCAATCCGACTTTGCGATCCGCGACCTTCGTCGTGAATCTCCCCAACGGGGTGACTCTCACGCCGGCTACCACCGTGACTTTTCAGTCAGAGAACGGTGTGGCGTTTAAGCAGCAAGGCCTGCCCCCCAATGCCGTTAAGACCTTTACTATCGCAAGCGCCGGGCCGGCCGTGACCGTATATATCACCCCGACGGGCTACCTCTATGCCTGCCAAGCCCAGGGGCCGTGTCCATGAATACGAATCGTCCGCCCTGGGACAGGCATCCTATGCAAGGCGTTACTCTGATCGAGCTTGTGGTCGTGATCGTCCTGCTCGCGGTGTTGGGCGTGGGCTTTATGGCGATGTACGCCGACGTATCGCGGCGCAGCGCCGTTGCCGACCAGATTGCGCCTATGACCTGGCTTGCAGACGGCGCGATGGAGGCGGTATTGGCCGAGCGGCCGAAGCCTAACGGTCCAAGCTTTACCCTCAGCGTACCGCCTTACACCGTGACGACTGTGGTACAGAAGACCACCATGCCTGGGCCTGGGCAGTATCAGGCCACGGTGACCGTAAGTTGCGCGAGCGGTTCTTGCCAGCCTGTCATCTTGACGGACTATGCGTATGTCATTCAGTAGCCGCGGCTTCACCTTGATGGAAATGATCGTGGTGATCCTCGTGACCGCCATCCTTATGGCGATGGCAGCACCCCTCATCGTCCATTTGGTCGACGGTTACGAGGCTGATGCCCAGGGCGCCGATGCGATCTCGGCCACAGGCCCCGCACTGTGGCGCATGCAGTGGGATGCGCGCGCAGCGCTTTCGATTGCCCTAAGTAAGAAGATCTCAGGAGGTTGCTACAGCGAATTTACGGCCACCGAGCCGGCTGCGGCCCGCGTGACTACCGTGGTTTATCAATATCAGGGCGGCGCGCTTCTCCGTAATGGCAGTATTGCGCTAAGCCAGCTCCAATCGAGCTGCCCATTTAGTCCGAGCGGCCTCCCCAGCACCGTGCTGTATCGCTTCGTGTACGCCGGTGCCAACGGTTTAGGGAGATTGCCGATTGCGGGAGCGGTATCTGCTTATGGTTACTAGAGTCCTCGGGAAACAACGCGGCTTTATCCTGGTGACCTTGATTTTTCTGGTCCTCGTAGGCCTTCTTTTGATGAGCGGCATGGCCTTTCTTTACAACACGGCAGATACCCAGCAAAGCCTACAAAACGGCGGGGCTCAGGCCTTTGTAACCGCTGAGAGTGGCGATCAGTATGGGGTGTACTGGTTAGAGACACACTATGTGACAGGGCCGCTCACTACCAGCCCGACGACCGTTCCCGCGCCCCCTGTCCCGCCGGCACCACCCGGGGCTGGGCCGCCCGATTGTCGCGCCAATGTCACGATAACGTATATCAAATCTCGCGGCGTTTATTATTACACGGTAAGTTCGATTGTGCCGGGATGCGCCGGTTCAGGGGCCGCCCGCACCGTGGTTCGTACTGTGACGGGGGTTCCCCCGGGCGCCAAAACGAGGGTCTGTAAAGTCGGGGGCGGTAAGAAGAAAAAGAAGAAGAAGAAGAACTGTAAAAACGTAAAAAATAAAAGTAAGAAAATGGTTTATACCACAACCGGGTGGACTGAGGACTAGCGGTTATGCCGGTGTTGCCGCTTCCGATGCTTCTCTTGGACGGCGGCGTTCGTCGGCACGGGTCTTCTGCTATACCTAAAAGGGGTGGCAGGACAAGATGACTACTGAGGCCATAATGACAGAATCTTTAGCGGTATCTCGGCCCCGCAAGGCGCGTTTGGGCGATCTTTTAGTAGAGCACAAGGTGATCTCCCAAGAACAACTGGAGACGGCCTTAGGCGAGCAACAGAAAAGCGGCCGGCGATTGGGGCGCGTCCTGATCGAAAACGGCTATTTGACAGACGATGCCCTGCTCGAGTTTTTGTCGCGCCAGCTCAAGATTCCTCATGTTGATCTGAAGCGCTACACCTTCATACCCGATATCGTCCGCTTGATCCCCGAGGCCTATGCGCGGCGCTTCCGGGCGGTTGCCTTGCGCGAGGAAGGCGGCGCCATTCTTGTGGGTCTTGCCGATCCCATCGACATCTTCGCGCATGACGAGATCGCGCGTCTTTTGCAAAGGCCGCTTAAGATCGCGGTCGTCAAAGAAAGTGATCTTTTAAAGGCCTTGGACGTCGTTTATCGACGGACCGAGGAAATTAGTGGGCTTGCCGCCGAATTGGAGCAGGAACTTTCCGCTTACGACATCGATCTCGGCTTAGGTCCCGTGGCGGCGGAAGGCGCTAACGATGCCCCAGTGGTCAAGCTTCTTCAGACGATTTTCGAGGACGCGATTCAGGTGAATGCCTCGGACATCCATATCGAGCCGGATGAAACGGCGGTGCGGGTACGGTTTCGAATCGATGGCGAGCTGCGGGTGCAAACGACGGCCGATCGCAAGATCGCTCAAGCCCTGGTCTCGCGCTTAAAGCTTATGGCCGCCCTTGATATCTCCGAACGTCGACTTCCCCAGGACGGCCGGTGCCAGGTACGGTTTCGCGATACGGTGATCGATGTCCGTATGTCGACTGTCCCCGTGCAATACGGTGAATCCGTGGCGATGCGCCTTCTGAACCAGTCGAACGGGATTCTTGAGCTGGATCGCCTGGGGATGCCCGCGGACCTCCTTACACGCCTACGGGCCATGATCCATCAGCCTCACGGCCTGGTCTTAGTGACAGGGCCTACCGGGAGCGGCAAGACCACGACTCTGTATGGGGCTTTGAAGGAACTGAACGCGACTTCGGCAAAGCTTCTGACCGTCGAGGACCCGGTCGAGTATCGCATGCCTGGGGTCAACCAAGTGCAGGTGAACAGCAAAATCGACTTGACCTTCGCGCGCGTTTTGCGCGCCTTTCTGCGCCAAGACCCTGACATCCTCCTGATCGGCGAGATGCGCGATACAGAGACCGTGGAGATCGGCCTGCGTGCGGCCATGACCGGTCACTTGGTACTTTCCAGTCTCCATACCCATGACGCCGTCTCGAGCGCCTTGCGCCTTATGGACATGGGCGCGGAACCTTACTTAGTCGCGGCGTCTTTGCGCGGCGTCATGGCCCAAAGGTTAGTGCGTAGGGTGTGCGAAAGTTGCGCCGAGCCCGCAGCGGCGACAGCGACCCAAACCGCGCTTTTCGCCAAAGAGCTAGGGTCCGATGTCGCCTTGACGCTACGCCGCGGTCGCGGCTGTGCCTTTTGCCAGCAGACCGGCTTTCGCGGGCGAGTGGGGGTCTATGAGCTTTTGGAGATCGATGAGACGCTCATGTTTGCGCTCCAGAATCGCAACCCCGAGGCCTTCCAACGCGCGGCTTTGGCGCAACCCTCATACCGGCGGTTGCGCGTCGAGGCCTTGGCCCAGGCGGCGCGCGGCGTGACGACCCCCGAGGAAGCTCTGCGCGCCGTGTACGGGATCGGCTGATGGGGGCCTTTCGCTATAAGGGTCGCAACACCCGCGGTGAGGCCGTGGCGGGCGTCATGGACGCGGCCACGAGCGATGCGGTCGCGAACCATTTGTTCAATCTCGGCATTACCCCGATCGACATCCATACGGCAGCGCCCAAGGCGCAATCGCTCTGGATGCGCGAATTGGGACATAAGCGTATTGAACTCACCGAAGTGATTCTGTTTTGCCGGCAGATGCATACCTTGATCAAGGCCGGTGTTCCGATCATGCAATCGCTCAAAGGCCTGCGCGATTCGACACAGAACCGCACCTTTGCTGGTGTCATAGGCCAGCTGAACGAGGCCCTTGATGCCGGACTTGACCTTACGGCAGCGGTAAAGCGTCACCCCAAGGTCTTTTCGACGCTGTTTGTAAGCCTCATTCAGATTGGCGAAGCGAGTGGCACGCTCGATCAGTCCTTCTTGCAGCTGGCCGGCTATCTTGAACGCGAGCAGGAGACCCAGCAGCGTATAAAATCGGCGACGCGTTACCCGCTCTTTGTGGTGATAGCACTTGTTATCGCGGTTTTTATCATCAATATCTTTGTGATCCCAGCCTTTGCCCACGTGTATGCGGGTCTGCATGCCAAGCTGCCCTTGGCCACCCGTATTTTGATTGCCACTTCGCGATTTACGGTGGCTTATTGGTACGACATGGTGGCGGGTACCGTACTGACTGCGTTCGCTATTCGCTCGTATGTCCGGACCCCCAACGGCCGTTACCGATGGCATCATTGGCGCCTCCATCTCCCCATAGTAGGCCCGATCTTTTCCCGCGCGCTGTTGGGGCGTTTTGCGCGCGCTCTTTCGATTACGATCAAAAGTGGTGTGCCGCTCATTCAGGGTCTCACCGTCATCAGTCGTGCCGTCGACAATGAATACGTCGCGACTCGCGTCCTGCAAATGCGCGATGGTATCGAGCGCGGCGAAAGCTTAACGCGGACCGCCCAGGCAACGGGGCTGTTTCCGCCCCTGGTACTACAAATGGTATCCGTCGGAGAAGAAAGCGGAGCGATTGACACTTTAATGAAGGACGTGGCGGAGTACTACGAGCGCGAAGTCGATTATGATCTGCGCAATCTCAGTACCGCCATAGAGCCGCTGTTGGTCGTTGCCATGGGGATTCTGGTACTGATCCTGGCCTTGGGCGTATTCCTGCCGATGTGGGATTTGGCCCATGCCGCCTTCCAACACAGCGGCGGGGTGTAAGGGCTACTGGTCGTAATATGGCGATATTCGTGACAGTGATAAGGGACGAAGCCCTGTGATCAGGATAAGGCAACGAGGTTTCGGGCGTTTCGAGCTCGTATTTGCGGCCGGCGCGGCGCTTGTTATCGCCTTAATTCTTGGGTTCACGCTGCGACAGGCCTTGCGCCTCTATCGTACGCAGTCTCAAGATAGCGTAATGCGCGCCGCCCACGCGGCGGTTGATGACTGGGCGCGCACCTTTAAGCGTACCGAAACCCCGAATTCCCATACTTTGACGATGGGACGCCACTTCATTCGCTTTACGACGATTCACCATCAGACCTATTTTTACAGTTGGCATCCCAGTGGGTTTGTCACGAAAGCCGTTAACGGGCAGGCGCCCCGTGTCCTGGCGCGTGATATTACGCGTTTGCGGTTCACTTACTTGGGTCGGAACGGGAAAAGCCGGGCCAAAAAGGCCCTTCAGGTGCGTTATGTCGAGATGACGCTGACTGTTGTGCATGATAATGTGGACAAAACATATACATTGATCGTAGCGCCCCGAGCCTTCACCTAGAAGGGCGCGCGCAAAGCAGGCGGCGGGAGGAGAGTTATGTGGGGACGGTTTAAGCGTGAACGCGTGACCTCGGGTCTTACGGGGCTTGGCGTCCATGCGTCCGGCCTATCCTTCGTGCAGGTGCAGCGACCGCTCCGGGGTCCGGCCCAGATCGTAGCGGCCGAGTTCCGCCCATTCTCGGGCGTCGAGCCCGAGAAGGTGCTGGCGCGCCTTGTGCTCGACTACGATCTCAAGCGGCACCGGTGTACTACGCTTTTACAAGACAGCGAGTACCGGCTGATTCAGACCGAGGCCCCCGATGTGAAGTCCGACGAGTTGAAGGCCGCTTTGCGCTGGCGCATCAAGGACCTCATCGATTTTCATGTCAACGACGCCACGATCGATGTTTTCGACGTACCGGTCCAGATGCCCGGACGTACAGCGCTTGTCTATGTGGTCGTTGGCCGTAACGAGGCTATTCGCAAACGGGTGGAGCTTTTACAGGACGCGGGCGCGGCGCTCGACATTATCGATATTCCAGAGCTTGCGCAGCGCAACCTCGCCCTCCTCTTGCCGCAGGATCAAGAGGGGACTGCGCTTGTCACCCTTAATGAAGATGCTGGCCTCATTACGATTACCCGCGGAGGAGAGCTCTACCTTTCGCGCACGATAACCGGGGTCTTGGGCCATTCGAGCGAAGGGACCGGATTTGAGCGGCTGCTTCTCGAGTTGCAGCGGTCTTTGGATTATTTCGAAAGCTCTTTTCGACAAAACCCCATCATGAATGTGGTCGTGGCGCCTTGGTCCCCCCAGGTAACGGCCTTTGCCACCCTTCTTAAAACGAGTCTTACCCAACGAGTGACGGTGTGGGAGGAGGGCCGCTATGGAGAGATCGCGGCCACAGTGCCGATCCCCGAAAGCTGCTTTTTGACACTAGGGGCCGCGCTCCGTGAGGAGAAGGTGGCGCTATGATCCAGCAACAAATCAATCTTTATCACCCTATATTCCGTCGCGAACAAAAGCTGTTTACCGCGACGACGATGCTGCGGGCGTGGGCCGCTTTGCTCATACTGGCTTTGCTCGTGACTGTTTTTGATGCGTGGCAAACCCAGGACCTGGGCCAAGCGTTGCGCAACTCGACTGCGACTCTTCAAGCGGCACAGGCACGCCTCGATAGTGCCTACAGCGTGTTTGGGATAGGCCGAGCACAGAATGAGCTCCTCACCCTGAAAAGGCGTGAGCAGGCCTTGAGACGCTTATCGCAGTTTTTGCGCGAGAGTCGGCGTGCGCAGATCGGCCCTGCCCCAGTGCTATTGGCCGTGAGCGCGAGCGTGGTACCGGGGTTATGGGTCACCCATTTTTCTCTTGAGCGTAAAAAGAAGGCACTTATCTTGACTGGTCATAGTGAGCATCCATCGCTCGTTCCGATCTTTTTACACCGTCTGGTGAGCCTGCCCACGCTTGTTGGCTATCGTTTCCATGGTCTGGCGGTCGTGCGCAAGAAAATCCACAAGCGCTACCTGCCCTACGTCAATTTTACGGCCACCACGGTGGCGGCCACCACCGGGTCTGCGAACCGCCCCCCCGCAGCGCAGCCCTTGAAGAGCCAGACATCGCCAAAGCCAGGTGTTCAGGATCATCGTTATGGTAAGGGTCACGATCATGGGTATTAAGGCCGTCATTGGCTCGGCCCAGGAGCGTATAGACGCCCTTTCGCTACGCGAACGTGGTCTTTTGTTCACGGCCATTGTGGTCGTGACTTATACCTTAATTGTTATAGGGTTGATCCATCCGCTAGAGACCCGGGAGCAGATTATTGCGCAAAGCTTGGTGACGACGCGTACGCAAACCGCAGTCGTTGATCACAAATTAGATGCCATTTTGGCGCCCGCCACACGGGCCCGGCAAATAGCGCGGCTGAAGGCTCTTACGGCGCGCGTCGTGGTGTTAAAGGCCCGGCTCAACGGGCTTGCCGGCGGGCTTGTAGCACCTCACAATATGCCAGCGCTCATGCGCCGGGTCTTGGCGCAAGCCCCTGGCGTAACGCTTCTCGCTCTCGTGAATCATCCGACCGTTCCGATTCGCCATTCCCCAAAAAGCCGACCCTTTTTGTATCGGCATGAAATGACCGTCGCGGTGCGGGGATCGTACGCGGCCCTCGTGCGTTATTTAGCCATCTTGGCGCACACCCGAAAGCATGTGTTGTGGGGCCAGGTAACCCTGAACGCTGACCGCTATCCCTATTCGACCCTCCGGCTCCACATTTATACCTTGAGTGGACGCAGGGCCCTACTCCGATGATTGGCACGATCCTTGTATGGCTCTAGTCATGAAGAAGATATCGGGCTTGGTTGTGATCGCGATTGTGCTGCTGCCAGTAGCCTATGGACAGTCAATCACCGACCCGACGCGGCCGCCCTGGATAGCGGTCCCGAGAGTCGCCGCGCGAGCCGCTAGCCAGGGCCTGCGTGCGATTTTGCTCGATGGTTCAAAGCGCTTGGCCTTGATCGATGGCCGATGGCTCGCGCTCGGGGCGCGCCTCGGCGCCCTACGCCTAGTGGCTATCCACCACTATGCGGTTATTCTCAAGGGTAATGGGACCACGCGTCGGATGTCTCTGGAGGGCCAGTCAGCCCATGTGAGTAAGACCGCTATTTTAAGAGAAAAAAGTCGATGAAGCGTTATGCTCCGGAACTCGTCTTAAGCTGTCTCGCCCTGATGTTGGCAGCGTGTGCGCCGAGTGGATTTGACAAACCCTTGACAGCCCGGATGGAGCGCCGTCTACGCGCCGCCGAGCGCAGCCAGAAGCGGCCCATTCCGTCGGCTGTGGCCAGCGCGCTTTTGCCGCCGGTCACGATTCAATTGCCACACGGTCGCGCGTTGGCCGTTGTGAACCGTTTTGATTTTACCGCTCGTAATGCCCCGGCGGCCCGCGTCTTCATGGAGCTGGTCCGCGGCACGCCCTACAGCATAGCCTTACCGAGCCATCTTCCCGGTCGGATCAGCCTTCATCTGAAGAACGTGACCGTGCCCGAGGCGATGCGGGTCATTCGTAGCGAGAGTGGCTATCAATATCGCCGTCGCGGCCACCAGTATTATGTGTTATCGCCGGGTCTTCATACCCGTATGTTTCGTATTCATTACCTCAATATTGTGCGGACTGGCACCTCGGAGACGCGTTTGGCAGGTAATAGTCTGACGAGCGTCGGGACCACGGGCACGACAGGCGGTAGCCCCATGCCTTCCAGCACAAATACGAATACGTCCCCCACGATTTCGGTGAAGACGACGTCGCGTAGCGATTTCTGGAAAACCTTAACCCAAACCGTGACGGCTCTTGTCGGGGTAGGACCGGGGCGCGAGGTTGTGGCAAACCCAGAAGCCGGTCTTTTGGTGGTGCGCGCGAACCCCGCGATTCTCCATACCGTGGCGCTGTTTTTGCGCCTAACGCAAGCAAGCGTTGATCGCGAGGTGGTGATCGACGCCAAGATTCTCGAGGTCGATCTCAAGAGTGGCTACCAAAGCGGAATCGATTGGGCGCAACTCGGGAATGCCGCTGGCGCAAGCCTCATTGCGGCCCAGACCGGAGGGGCCCAGTTGCTGTCTTCGGGCGTCGCCACCACCGGCGGACAAATCGGCAATATCAACCCCGCTACCGGAACATACGCGCCCATCAACAATACCGCGGCCTCAGCTTTCGGCGGTATCTTTAGCCTAGCGCTTCATGCCGGCAACTTCGCGGCCTTCATTCAGCTCTTGAACACCGAAGGCCGCGTGCAGGTGCTGTCGAGTCCCCGCATCTCGACTGTGAACGAGCAGAAGGCGGTCATAAAGGTGGGTGGGGATCAGTTTTTCGTCACCGGCGTCTCGAACACCGAATCCTTGGTCGGAGTGTCGGCGATCGCCACCCCGGCCGTGGAATTGACGCCGTTTTTTTCCGGAATCGCCTTAGATGTCACACCCGAAATCGATGGCCATGGCTCCATCATTCTCTATATTCACCCCTCCGTGAGTGAGGTCACGCAAGTCAACCAGCAGTTTAGCGTCTCCGGGCAGGCCTTCAATCTTCCGCTTGCGTCGAGTTCCATCCAGGAGTCGGATTCGGTTGTCCGCGCCCGCAGCGGGCAGGTGATCGTGATCGGCGGACTGATGAAAGAGGGTTCGACCAATAGTAATGCGGCCGTACCTCTCCTTGGCAATATCCCCTTGCTCGGAAACCTATTTAAGGACAAAAAGGTGGTGCGTGTGAAGAAGGAGTTGGTCATCCTTCTAAAGCCTACGGTCGTTGATCTCGGCGCACCGTGGGGCCACGAACTGAGCGCGGCCCAAAGGCGTATCATGCAGATTACAGGCCACTAGATGTACGCGCGCTATTTCGGGCTTCGCGAGTTGCCGTTTGGCATAACGCCGGATACCGGCTACTACTTCGCCCATGCCCGTCAGCAAGAAGCCCTCAATATGTTGTTGGCGGCCATTCGTATGGGCGAAGGGTTCTTGAAGGTCACAGGCGAGGTCGGGACCGGAAAGACGCTTTTGTGTCGAAAGTTCCTGGCCGTGCTTGCCGCCGATGAACGGTTCACTACCGCGTACATACCCAACCCCTACCTCGAACCGTTGGCGCTGATCGAAGCGATCGCCGCGGAGCTCTCTTTGCCGGTTTCTCAGGGCCAGGGGCAGCACGCTTTGTTGACAAGCTTGACCCAGCATCTCGTCCAGAACTATGCCGATGGTCGCCGCGTGGTGCTGTGTTTGGACGAGGCTCAGGCCATGCCGACCGAAACCCTGGAGTCCTTACGGCTCATAAGCAATCTTGAAACCGAGAAATGTAAGCTGATTCAGATTGTGCTCTTCGGTCAGCCCGAGCTAGATGAACGCTTGCAGGAACGCTCGGTCCGCCAGTTACGTCAGCGGATCGCCTTTTCTTGTCGTCTGGCGCCGCTGTCGCTTAGCGATACCGACGATTATTTGCGTCACAGGCTCCATGTGGCGGGATACGACGGCCCAGCTTTGTTTAACAAATCCGCTGTACGGATATTGTTTCGCGCGTCGAGCGGCGTGCCACGGCTCGCAAATATTTTGGCTCACAAGGCGTTGATGGCGGCGTATGGCGAAGGCTCGGCGCTTGTCCGAGGTCACCACATGCGACTAGCCTGTGCGGACACCGAGTCGATCCATAAGCGTAAGAGTTGGTGGGATTTGGCGTTGTGGGGACGACGATGAGCCTTATTAATAAAGTTTTGAAGGACCTGGAAAGTCGCGAACGGGCATCTGGCGACCACCCGCCATCCGCGATGCTCGAGGATTTGCGGGCAGCACCGACGCCGGAAAAAAATGTGTCCCTGCGTGCGTATGGGTGGGCGCTGGGCGCGGCCGTGGCGGCGGTGCTACTCGTGGCAGTGGGCGTCGAATACGGGCAGCGGACGAGTGCTTTGCACGCCCCTCAGACGGGTTCGCTCGCGGCCAAAAAGGTTGTGGCACGCTCTCCGCGCTCCGCGCCCGTCATCATGACTTCTGTGCCGCCAGTTGCCGCAGTGCGCGGTAAAGCGGTAAGCCACCGGCGGATCGCTGTGCCCAAGACTTCGGCCTTAAGGGTTCGGACGCCGACGGCTCCCTTGACCCACGTTGGCGTTCCGCATCGCTTTGTGTCCCGTAAGGCGACCTCTGGGTCTCGGTCGCCCGGGTCTTTTCATTTTTATGGTGCCGGGATTTCCCGACACGCGGTGCCTCCGACTCGAGCCGAGCGCAGCGCAGCGCAGTATCGCTTGGCGATCGCGTCTCTGCGGCAAGGAAAGGCGGGAGCGGCGCGTCGGGACCTCAAGGCGGCGCTCGGTCTCGTTCCCGGTGCGGTAAGCCCCTCACTCCTGTTGGCTGGCCTGGAAGTTCGCGCGGGCCAACTCAAAGCCGCTCAGCGTGTATTGGCCCGAGGGTTTGCCCTACATCCACAGGTAAGTGCGCTTATCATGCTCCTCGCCCAGGTGGATTTGCGTCTGGGGCAGCCGGCCGAGGCCTTAGGGGTCTTGGCTAAGGTATCGCCAGAGGCGCAGACGGAGCCGTACTGGGCTCTTCTTGCCGCGTCACGATTGCGTGATGGGAACGTGAAGGCAGCGGTGCACGCTTATGAGGACGGCCTCCAACGGTTTGCCCATAGCGGTGGCTTGTGGGTTGGGCTCGGCCTTGCTGACAGTGAGCGCGGCCATCCGCGCGCCGCGCACGAGGCCTTCATCCGGGCTCAGAAGTGCGCGCTGGATCCTGTATTGGCGCGGTTCGTTCATCAGGAACTTAGTAGTCTTCCTTAAGGGAGACCGCTAGAATCGATAGCCTAAGGCCAGGGACAAGACGGGATAGGCCTTGAGGCGGTTAGCCTCGATCTCGATCTGCCCCTGTATGCTGGCCAGTTCAGCCGCGAGTTGGGCATTGGAGGCCGCGCCAGGCGCTGTCAGTGTCGTAGTTGGCCGGTCCCACATGACCCCGAGATCAAGCGCAAAGGCAAAGCCGCGTTGTCGGCGGGCACCGTTGCTCCAACCGAGCCCGAGATAGGGTGCGAAACGCTGATAGCTCACGACCCCTGTTACCGGGCCTACCTGGGAAGCCGGTGCCGAAAAGCCGTTCAGAGTATAGATTCCGTTTACGGGGATGGCCGTGAGATTCACTCGGTTGTCGTCGTAGTATGCCCCGCCTGTCACATGGAACAGGCCGTGAAACGGGTAGTAATCCGCGAGTAAGGCGGCATTGCGAAAGTGGGCGTGGGCTCTGTAGTCCAATCCGTCTGTCGTCCTATAAGCACTGATCTGTCCGCCGTTAGCGATCACCCGTCCATCGACAAGGTGCGGGATAATGGGGACTGTGAGCACCAGGCCAAGGCCTAGAGTCCCGATATTGGCACCGACGCCGACTGTTGCGGCAAGCGCGGGCGTAAAGAGCGAAGCTGAGATGATGGCGGACCGCATTAAGAGCAGCTTCATGCAAAATCCTTTAGGATAAAGACCGATCTGAGAAAAGATACCTGACTCTAAAAATCGCACCCACTGGCGAAAGTCGGCTCTGCGCATGGGACAGGCCTCGCCGCTGTCCCTAGGGACGCAGCCCGCTATTCTTCACCAAAGGAAACATCGCAGATGTCCACGGCCAAAACCTATTTCGCGCGCAAGCTTCCGGTGCTTCTTCAAGGATTGAGGGATCGCGACTTATGGCGCCGGCGCGAACCCCGCACGTCGCCTGCGGGGCCGTGGGTCGACATCGGCACCGAAAGACTGCTGACCTTCTCCAGCAATGATTATCTTGGTCTTGCGAACGATCCGCGGGTGGTCGACGCGTTTTGCGCCGGTGCCCGCCGTTACGGGGTAGGGGCTGGAGCTTCCCACCTCCTGGGAGGCCATACGCGCGCTCACCACGATTTAGAGGAGGCACTGGCGGCCTTTGTCGGGGCACCGCGGGCGCTTGTGTTTTCGACAGGCTACATGGCGAATCTCGCCCTCCTGACAACTTTCAGCGGCCGCCGCCAGGCCGTCTTTGAAGATCGTCGCAACCACGCCTCTTTGCTGGACGCAGCCCGCTTAGCACGGTCCGAGTGCCACCGCTATCGGCAGGTCGAGGATTTGGCCGAACGCCTAAGCGCCGTAGACGGTGGTCTGATCGTAACCGATGGCGTATTCAGTATGGATGGTGACATCGCCTCGGTGCCGGCATTGCTGACTTTGGCTAAGACGGCAGGCCTCGGCCTGATTGTCGACGATGCCCACGGTTTTGGCGTGGTCGGGCCTGAGGGTAAAGGCACGCCGGCCTTCCATGGGCTCGCTTACGACCCAGCCCTTATCCATATGGGCACGCTCGGCAAGGCCTTCGGTGTTTTCGGGGCCTTTGTGGCGGCGAGCTCCGATATCATTGAAGCCCTGATCCAGACAGCGAGGCCTTACGTTTACACCACGGCCCTTCCGCCCGCCGTCGCTGCGGCCGCGCACGTCAGTGTCGAGATCGCCCGGTCGGAGGAGTATAGACGCACGCATCTCAAGGCCCGGATTCAGCAATTTCGGGACGGGGTCCAGGCCCTGGGCCTTACTGTCTTGCCCTCATCCACTGCGATCCAGCCGCTTATCCTCGGGACCAGTCAGCGGGCGCTCGAGGCAAGCGCCCATTTACGCTCCCGACAGTTGCTGGTCTCGGCCGTGCGCCCCCCTACGGTGCCGGACGGGACTGCGCGGCTGCGTATTGCCCTGTCTGCCGCCCACAGCGCTGACGACGTCGAACGGCTTCTCGAAGGCCTGGCCGCATTGTCCCTTCAGACCCCATAAAGCGCCCCTGAGGCTCCGGCGCGGGTTAAGGCAGCTGCCGCCCATGTCATGCACTCTTGCGTTTTTTGACGCGGGAACGAGAGGTGCATTGATCGGCGCTTTTCGTTCCGGATTGAGCGTGACCACCGCTATCGGCAACCCGTTTCGGATCGGTCCCTTCAATGCCGGTCCTTTCGGGTCTGGCATAACCCGAGGTTTCTCGCCCGCGATAAGCTGCAGCGACGTTCACCAAGACGACGCGCGACCGCGGACCTCCACAACTCCTGTATAATGCCCTCCTTCCGGGGAGCGTCTGAACAGGGTTCAGTGCGGCGTTTGACACACCGAGCCCGCTTTGGGCCGCATCGGCCAAATGCTTATTATGGCGTGTCCGGTTCGTCCGCCCATCGTGCCTTGGGTCTTGCCGGTACGCATATGCGGACAAGACGTGGTCGCTAACGGTTGCACTCCGCGCAGAGTGGGCGGCTTTGATGCGTCTTTGCCCTAGGCGCGCTTAGCTGTCCTTGCCTTCCGACCCGAACGGACCGGCAACACTCGCAGAACCGCCGCGAAAGAGGTGGGGTTAGGGCAGGAATTCGGTTTGATGTGTGCTGCCATGGCAGTGAATCGGTCTTCGGGAACGATCGCTACCATGCTGATGGGACAGGGTGTCATGAGCGCGAGAGTGTCATTGGAGGTCGAGGAACCCCCTGTTTTTTCTTCGCAAAGCCGCGAGGACGGTAACGTTCCGCTACGACTCGTCCACGGGTGGGGACTGAATAGCCGGGTATTTTCTCGCTTTGAAGCAGCTCTTGCCATGCCCACGCAAGCCATAAATCTCCCAGGCCACGGACGTGCCGACTATAAGCCCGGTGATCTTGACCCACGGCGGATCGCCCGGTCGTTTGCGCGCGACTATCCAGGGGCAGGCCCGTGGCTTGGATGGTCACTGGGCGGCCTGTTCGCGATGGCGCTAGCGGCATACCACCCGGAGTCCGTCACCAAACTCATTTTAGTGAGCGCCACCCCGTGCTTCGTGCGCGCCACAGACTGGCCGCATGGGACTGAACTTAAGGTATTGCAGGCGTTTGGCGATCAGTTGGAGCGCGACTATGAAGGGACTTTGCGCCGCTTTCTGGCCCTGCAGGCCGGTGTTGGCGAGCGCGGGCAGATCCGCGAGCTTGTGTCCGAGCTCGGTAACGGAGGTCGGCCGCAAGCGCCAGCCTTGGTCGAAGGGCTCTCGGTTTTGGCCGCGCAAGATATGCGCGCGGCTTTGGAGCGCATTCGGGCTCCTACGCTCTTCATTCACGGGGCAGATGACAAGATCGTGTCGCCCGAAGCCGCGCGGTGGAGTGCCCAGCAAGTCCCGGGAGCCCGTTTTTGCCAAGTTGGATCCGGCCACGCGCCCTTTTTGAGCGAGACGCATGAGTGCGTCGGCATCATAAGGGATTTCCTCAATGAATAATCTCAACCGATTCGCGATTCGTTCGGCATTCGGCCGGGCCGCGGCCACCTATGACGAAGCCGCGATCCTGCAACGCGCCGTCGGTGACCACCTGTTAGACCGTTTCCAGTGGCTGCGCATCAAACCTCAGGCAATTTTGGATGTCGGTACGGGGACAGGTTACGCCCTCCCGCGTTTGCGTCGGCGCTTTCGACAGAGCCATGTGATCGGTTGCGACATAGCGCCCGCGATGGTGAGGGCAGCGCGAAGGCAGCGCGGCCTATGGCGCCCTAGCACCTTGTGCGTCGCAGACGGCGAGCGCTTGCCTTTAGGTTCCCAGAGCATCGATTGTATTCATTCAAATCTCTCGTTGCAGTGGATGGATTTGGGACGCGCTTTTGTGGAATTTCTGCGTGTCCTTCGTCCGGGTGGAGTTCTTACGTTTTCGACCTTCGGACCTGATACATTGCAAGAGTTGCGGGATGCCTGGGCCAAGGTCGATGACCGACCGCACATTCATTCCTTTATCGACATGCATGATGTCGGAGATATCCTGATCCAGGCTGGCTTTGCCGACCCCGTTTTGGATGTTGAGCGATTCACTCTGACCTATCCGACCGCCCATGCGGCTCTACGAGACCTGAAGCAGATTGGTGCCCGGAATGCCTTCCAAGACAGATTTCGGGGACTGACGGGTAAAGGCCGGTACCAGGGCTTTCTGGATGCCTACGAGCGTTACCGCCGGGATGGGCGGTTGCCCCTTACCTATGAAGTCGTGTATGGGCAGGCCTGGTATCCTAGCACCCAACGATCCTTCGGAGGCGAAGTTCGGGTTCCCCTGAGTCAAATTCAACGCCGATCCTAGCCTGAGGCGGTGCCTCTCAGACTGTTACTTTCTTTTCCCAAAAGCTTACCCCCGGGTTCTGACACCACGACCCGCTGTTCAAGGAGTTCGCAGTGTACTCAGTTCCGAGCGACACTTTTATGGGGCGGGACAGTGCCATTCTTCCAGTGGTCGAAGTCTTAACAAAATCTGGGCCGGCTCAGTTGCTGAGTCTGCTAGCAACTGCAAATCTTAGGTAGTCACTTGAAACAAAATGGCCGACCATGACACGGCACTGCCGCACGTCTCAGCCTAAAGCTAAGAAATGTCGAAGGCGGCCACACTCAAAGGCTCAGGCAACCCTATATGGTTGCCCTGCACAAAGTCCACGCCGATCTGTGCCAAAACATCAAGAATGCGCTCATTCTCGACCCACTCGGCGATCGTTTGGATGTTTAGGCTCCGAGCCATATGAGATATGGCCTCTACAATGCTCCTATCGACTGGATCGTTGTGGATGTTTTGTAGGAAGTGGCCGTCGATCTTCAAAAAGCTGACTGGAAGGGTCTTCAGGTAGCCAAACGAGCTCACGCCACTTCCGAAATCATCCAAGGAAAAACGGCAACCGACAGCCGTCAAATCCGCGATCAACACGCGGGCTAGTGCCAAATTACTTATGGCATTCGCTTCTGTAATCTCGAAGCACACCGTTTTAAGAGAAATCGCGTAGCGAAGCGCAGCGGCATGAATAAAGCCTAACATGTGCTCATCACCCAAAGAGGCCCCGGACAAGTTTATAGAAACCATTCGTTCGCAAGCAGATGATGCAGATTTTCGTGACAGCGCTTCAAAGGTCGTTTGTATGACCCAACGGTCGATCTGCAGCATGAGGTCGTAGCGTTCCGCAGCCGGCAAAAACTGGCTCGGCCCGATAAGTGTCCCGTCAAGGCCTTTTATGCGCAGCAGTATCTCAAACCGCTCCCCGATGGTATCGGAGCCCTTTATGGCGCGTATGGTTTGCTTATAAAGAACAAACCCATCATTTTTGAGGGCATCGGCAATGACGTTTGCCCACTGCATGTCCCCATGGCGCCGCGCAAGGTCGGCGTCGGACGGGCAATAGACGTGAACGCGGTCGCGACCCTGATCCTTTGCGGCATAGCAAGACAGGTCCGCCGCGCTCAGAAGCTCGTTGATGTCACGAACATCAGGCGTTATAGCCACGACTCCAATACTCACGCCGACAGAAAACACTCGGCTTTGCCAAGAAAATCGGTAATCCCGGACGTGTTGCCGCAAGGATTCCGCCATGCGGGCCCCGTGTTCAAGGTCGCAGTCCACAAGCGCTATTCCAAATTCATCGCCGCCAAGACGAGCTAAAATATCGTCCTTTCGCAAATCAGCACGCAGGAGGCCCGCGAGTTGTCGTAACAGGGTGTCGCCGGCGATGTGGCCGCAGGTGTCGTTGACGATTTTAAACTGATCCATGTCGAGGTACAGGAGGGTGTGGGTTACTCCTGTCTTCTGTGTGGCGTAAATAAGGTCCTCGACGGATTTTTCAAACTGTAGGCGGTTCAAAAGGCCCGTTAAGGCGTCATGGCTTGCCTGATAGGAAAGCTGCTGGGCCAATTGGCGGGCATGGCTCACGTCCTGAAAAGCGATGACCGCACCGACGATGTCATCGCTATGGTCACACATGGCCGCCGCCGAAAGTTCTATCGCGCAAGCCTCATTGTTTAGGCGTAGCAAGACAGTGTTTTTTCTCAGGGTCTGAAGGTCCCGAGTAAAAAGGCACTGGTACCCTGGGTTTGTGATGACTTCGGCTGTCGCTTCATCCCTCAGGCAGACCACCCGCTCCAGAGGCTCTCCTACAGCGTGTTTTCGTGTCCAGCCCGTTAAGCGTTCGGCTGCCGGATTGATATATTGAATCAATCCATCAATGTTGATGGTCACCACAGCATCGCTAATGGCGTGCAAGGTCAGTTCCGCACGCTCCTTTTCGATCGAAAGCTCCGCTTCAGAAAGAGCGGCACGGGAAAGGGCGGCGCGGAGGTTAGACTGCTGCTTGGTCCAGGAATCAAGCGCGCTGTTAATGAACGTTGCCAGAAACCCGAATTCGCCCGGCAGCTGAGCGTCCATGCGCACCCGGGTATCGCCCTCGCTGAAACGCTCGGCGGCTGTGACAAGACTTGCAAAGGGGCGCGATAGCATGCGCTGTAAAACGATTTGCAGAACAAGCCCGAAGGCCATCATGATAAGGCCTAGGGACAGCATGAGGTGATCGCGGGCCCTCGTGACCGCAAGACTTGGGCTCGGAAAGGCCACGCGGACCTGCGTCCATGAGGCGGTCTGCGGTCGCGCGACCGACCTTGCGCCTTCGGTGAGAATGAGGGCGCCTGCGGGAGCGTGACCAAAGCGAAAGATGTGATGGGCGGTTTGTACCCATAGGGCCTGAACCGCAAAGCGCGTTTGCCATGATTGGAACAGCCTTTGTACCGCTTTCTGTTCTTGGGCGCTGGAACGCATAGCTTTTCTACGAAGAATGGCGGTTAGGCGCCTTGTGAGCCGACTACCTAGGTGCCCGTCGCGGCTGAGAATGGTACGGCGGTCGCCGTGTAAAACAGCGACCGCCGTAAGCAAGCCTATCAGGACAAGGCCCCAGAAAACGATACCGGTAATCTTGACAGATAGGCCATTTCTAGCGTTCAGCGTGCCGTCTCGAGGTCGGTCGCGGCCGGTCGTCATCTAAACCCAGCCCGCTCAACTGTGATCAACAACGGACAGACCCCGCTGACGCCAGCGCCTAGCATGGCGAAACCCATAAACCACGGGAGGAACCAGAGCGCTCTGTTGAATTCAAGTGTGCCGACAAGAAGCATGAGCCCGGCAATCAGGCGCCACGCGCGTTCGGCCTCGAAATGAAAGCGCGGTGTTCGTCTTTCGGAAGGTAAGAAAGAAAGCGGCGTGACAACCGGGGCAAAGCGGGTTTTCGCCCGTAGGGCGGTCAACAACTGCGGTACGCGGTGGTTGCTGATCCCCTCTATGATCAGCATGATGATAAAACCGAAAATTAGGCCCCGCTGATTGGCATAGAGGGCGGCGAGAAGTAGTGTTCCCAGAATGAGCCGGTAGCTTCGGTCGCCCATAGTGACCCCCTTTGTCTCATTATTCAGGGGTACTACGACCGAGCGGAGCTCACTATTTTCCGACCCACTAAAACGCCGTAGCCTCCTGCCCCGTATATGAGTTTAGTAGCTGAGTAAGTAATGTCTAGGGTAAAAGTCTCAAATCGCGAAACCCGAGCGGAGTAGGTTGGCTGAGCTAACCGAACTAACGAAGACGTCTTACAGGGCCTACTTCCGGGGGGCAAGAGGACGTAGGCAGACGAATCTCATGCTCTTTGCTGTACTGGTAATCGTGAAAGACATGTTCTGTGGTGAGCAGCGCGTAACTCCCGTCGGCTAGAAGATGGGTCGTGTCTTTAAGGCGGTAGGTATAATGGCCGCAGGTCCATATAGCGAAGTTGCGCATGTGGGTACAAAGACAACTCTTATCCTTTACCGAGAACGCGATATCAGTGCCCCGGGCTTCACGCTCGTGCTTATAGGCATCTATGTAGGCGCAGTGCCCCGAGCCGTCAAGCAGGTAGCCGTAGGCCTCGCAGTTTGGTCGTATGGCTGCCCCTATGCCGGGACTGCCCTTGAGCATGCGCATCGGATACCCGGTCGGCGAGATCAGATTGACCTCGATGTCGTCCTCATGCGCGCGCAGGTATTCCTGCTTCACCTTTTCCGGTAGCCCGCACTCGTTTGTCACGGTAAAGCGGGTCGCTACTTGCACGCCGCTGGCGCCGGATTCCAGCAATGCCGCAGCGTCGCTACCCGTGAATATCCCCCCGGCCGGGATGACGGGAATATCGAGTCCTTGTTGCGCTAGGTATTGCAGTATTTCAGAGACGATCGTCTTCAGGTCGTACTGCGCCCAATCCATGCCGAAACCGAGGTGACCCCCAGCAAGTGGCCCTTCGACGACAATGTAGTCGGGGAGACGCCCGAGGCGGGCATTCTTACGCAAAAATAGTAAAAGCGCCCGCAATGACGACACGATTATCCCAAACTGTGCGTCACGAAACCGAGGATGATCTTGGACGAGCGCAAGCGACCCTAGGTGCAGGCCCGCCCCCAAGGTAATTCCATCGATACCGGCATCGAGTGCGGCGATGAGCCGGGCGCGTAAGGTCTCGCGCGGCGCATTCATGGTGAGCTTCTCCATACAGTTTATGAAGATGAGCCCGGGGCCCGTTTTGGCCTCCATGGTGCGGCCCACATGCAGCGCGGTGGCCTGGGCGAGACGCACGAGATCGAACTGCACGTCGGCCTTGTCGTTGTTCAAAACGTTGTATTTATACTTCTTAAGCTTTTCGGCTACAAACTTGGTCTTAAACCGGCGATCGGAAACGGTGGGAACCATGGCGTCCGAGATATGTCCGATCCCGCCCAGTCGCGCCGCTTCGAGCGCCAATCGCGCCGCCGAGATATCGACACCCATACCGCCGACGATGATGGGTACCAGTTCGCGTCCGGCGAGACGGAGACGGAAGTCGTTTACACATTTCATCACAAAAGGTCATTCCCTAGCGGTGGCCGTGTACGGTTTGAGGTATCCGAAAAAACACCCAAGATTGACTGATTCAGGGCAGGTTCCTCTTCGTCTCCGGAACGGATGGGTGGACGGTCTGAGGCGCCGCAGTATGGGAACGCAAGGACAGCTGAGTCACATGCACCCACTCTCTTCAAACTAGCGGCTAAATGGCGGGTGGTCAACCGGCATCGCTCGTCAGTACCTCGGGCGGGAGAGGTATGACGGTAAGGTCAATTTGCCATATCGTCCAGTTTTTTGGAAGAGTTTTGGGCACGTCCGGCAGAAAACGCCCTAGGTTTGGCGAATTCATTGAAATATTCATAAAAATTTCGGTTTGTCATAGGCATTTTGTCTTTTATGCCGTTCGTCTGCCCGGATGGTCGGTAGAGCTATTTGTCCGTCCCGCGTTCGGATCGGCCGCTGGCTGACGAGTCTCGGCCTATCTATCACCCCTCCAACGCCTCTTGGTTCCGGCCCCTACTCGGGGCGATGACCTAGACCAAATGACCATCGTCCTTGTCCCAATAGCGCTGCGTGAGGGTCGTCGCTAACGTGTCGTCTTTCTTGCTAAGGAGCGACCATGAAACGATTGCTTGTATTGGCTGCGGCATTGTCGGCGCGGGCCGCATCGGCGGCGATGCGTCTGCCCGGTTATGCGCAGGGGGCGGATCTGCGCATGACGCTTGAGGAGCGAGCGCACGCCATTACCGATGTCATTGCCCTGATCGTGAGCATCCTCGCTATCATGGGGATACTCATAGGGGCCGGTTATTTCGCGATCGGCCAGGGTGAGCGAGGTAAAAGTTATGTCATAGGAAGCGTGATAGGGCTAATTCTCGCGGCCAGCGCCTATGGCATAGCGGCTCTGGTCGTTGGCTCATGAACCCCTTCAACAAGCGCTTGGCCCCGCCGCGGGTGCTCGGCCTCCCGGTGCTGGCGGCGTTGTCCGGGCTCGGCACCCTTATCGGTCTGCTCTCGGCGGTTGTCTTGCCAGATCCGCTTGGTACCCTGGCTTTCCTAGCGGGTCTCGCTGCCCTACCGCCCGGGATGTGGGCCGCAAGCGTCGGTGACGATATCGTTTTCTATCGTGTCTATTGGGCGCGTTACCGGGACACCAAAGTTGCCTCACAGGAGGCGCTATGGGTCTAGGGGCGCGCCGGTATTGCGATCTCTATACGTGGTCCCACGGGCTGAGCGAGCATGCCATGGCTCATACCGATGGCGCGGTGTCTTTGGCGATCCTGTGGCAAGGCCTTGATGGCGAGTTTGAGGACGTCGGCGGTCGAGCGCAGGCCTGGAATCTTATTAAAAGCATCATAGCCGCGCTGCCGGGCGGACACTGGCTCGAATTTCATTTATGGCGTGAGTCGTCCCCTGGGGTCGTTCAAGACTATCTAAAAGTCTACGAGTCGGCGCCCCGAAAAAGTCCGTTTAGTCACGCCTTTAGGGCTGCGATGGCTCAGCATATCGCGCCGCACATAGTCATCAATAGCGTGGCACTGATCATTGGGCGCCTCCCGGAAGGACGGCACCGCCTTCGCAAGGCGCTCCGCAAGCAAGCGGATCAAAGCCAAGATTTAGAGACCTTGGCGCTCCGGCTTGCGGCATTGCTCCCCGGTGGACGTATTGCCACAGTGCTCGAATACGCCGCCCTGATCCAGAAAAGTTACGACCAGGGCAGGGCCATCGCAAGGATCGACCCGTGGCTATCCCTGTCCGAGCAGATCATCGCCTTTCCGCCCCGCACAAAAGACCGTCACGTAGAGGTCAATGCGATGCGTATCAAGGTGCTTTATCTGCATCTTTACCCGCACGCGGAGCCGGCGTGGATTTTGTCAGTCGTCTCCGGACCGGTGCGGCTTCATGTGAGCCAAGTCGTTCTGGGGGCGGATACGGAACATGCCTTGCGTGCCTCCGAGAGAGCGGATCGCTTGGCGCACGGCACTATGGGTCATAAGGGTCGCGAGCGCCAAGCCGCTATCCTTCAGGACATGCAGGAATTTCGCCAGACAGTGGCCCAATCCGATCTCTCTATTCATCGCAACGCCTATGTGATCTGTATCGAACTGGACGAAAACCAAAAGCTTGAGGTCGAGCGCCTCATTGGCCGCATAGAGGCCCTGGGTGGTCGCGTCCGAGACGATGAGTTTATTCAGCTGCCATTCTTCCGCACGTCCCAGCCCGGCCAGGGTTACCGCTCGCCGCTTTGGCGTCCGGATCACTCGGCCCAGATCACGAATATGGCGCCCGTACAAGTGTTCCGGTCCGGATCGTGTTACCACGAGTCGCTGCGCATAGGACTCTCTGGCCAGGCTATAGCCTTCGACTATCGCCACCAGACGGTAGCCCATGGCTTCACCGTGGCTATGACGGGCGCTGGAAAGGGCGTCGATAAGGTGGCCACAATCGCGGAGACCTATGCTCTCGGTATTGACTGGTACGTCCTGGAGATAGGCGGTACGTATCGTTGGGTCGTGGAGGCCTTGGGAGGAACCTACACTCGACTCGACCCGGCGGCCGCGGCGGTCAATCCTTTGCCGCCAAGATCGGCCGCAGTTTCCGGTCTTGATCCGATATTGGAATCGGGAACGCTGAATATTTTGGCGTTCATTCTGACAGACGGGCGAACCGTACTCGACTTCCACGAGTCTGCGGCTGGCGCTGCGGCCCTAGGTCGTCTCTACATCGATTCCTCGGTCGGCGACCCGGGTCTCGTAGATCTCCTGAAGTCTCTGGAATCGCTTGCCGACGCGAGTCCCGAACAAAGACAGGCCGGCCATAGAATGGCCGCCAATCTCCATAGCTTTTTGGAGACTCCAGAAGGGCGGATTTTTGCGGGGGCCGATAATATCCAGGTGAGCGCGGGTATTAGTGGCGTAGATCTAAGAGATGTCGACCGCGCAAGCCCCAAGCTCCTTACGTTCTATCTTGTGTTTCTATGTCTGAGATTCCTGAACCTTGCGTTCGCTAACACCAATCAGGCACGGGTCCTTTTGGACGAAATCCACAGGCTGGTGGCGCATGCGCCCGAGGTTCTGCGTCGCCTTGTTTCAGAAATCGCTCGCATGGGACGCAAGGAGGCTGCGGCCATAGACATCGTCACCCAAGGACTGGCCGAAATCGATTCTTTAGAAAAAGAGATCGTAAACTCGATGCCGTTGCGGTCCCTGCTCTATCGCAGCGACGGTTGGGACGAAATCGCAGAACGCATTGGCATGCCGCCCCAGGCTCTGTCGCTGTGGCGCCGCCTTCCGTTTCCTTTGGGCCTATCATGGCGCCCCGCCATCCGCTCCGTGGGGCATCACTACTACGCCCTTAAACTGAGCTTTCCGGCCTTCGTCCTGGCCCTGGCCGACACCACCCCCGACGGCTTGGCGCGCAAGGAGTTGATCGGGCGGGAGGTAGGTGACCCGCTCGCGCGAATCGCCCGATTTTTGGATGAAAGTCATGAAAAATAGCCTCTACATGATTCTGTTGTGGGCTTTAGGGACAGGAACGGCTCTAGCCTTTCTGGGGGTGGGGGATGTCACTTTCGATCCGCCGGTCCACGCCGAGCTGATTAGTCTGTTCAACCAGACATTGGCCATTTGTCGCACGGCGAGAGACGAGTTGCGGCGCATGGAGGCTGTGCAACAGATTCTGAAAAACGCTCAGAATGACGCTAAGGGCATCGCCAATGGAAGCCTGCTGCGTTACGAGACGAATACTCTGCCGGTCGGAATTCCAGGGGCTTTGGGGACCGACTTAGGCTTGGCGCAAGGGTTTGCGAGGTCTGGGACGGACGTCGGCTGGTACTACCACCAGCAGATCCGGCGTTTCCACGAGCTTGAGCGCCTTCATTGGTTGGTACGCGGGACAGGCGAAGATGTTCGTCTCGCGGCTACCCCTATCGGAGAAAAAACGAGCGGAGATGTGACTGCCCAGGCTACGGCGACGCTTGCGGCCCTCGCGGCAACGAATGCGCGATCCGCGCAAAGGCGGGCCATCCGCCGCGCGGCCGAACGCCGTAATGAGCGCAACTTGCCCATGCGCGCCAGGGCTCTGTATCAGGCCTTCGGAAAAACCCCATGAATAGCGCCTCGCTTGTAGCCGACCTTCTAGCCCATCTTGCCCCGCGCGGGGTCTTTCGCGCGGCAGCACCCATTGCTCACGCGCTTATCACCACTGTTACGCCATCGCTATTTCTTATTGCTCTGTATACACGGCTTCTTGAAACCCAATCCGACGCCATCATAGGAGTTGGACGCTTTAACCAGGCGCTCAAGGACATCGCTGTCTGGGGTACGCTCTTGGTAGCCTATTTCGAGGTCGGCCAACTTGTTGCGCACTACCTCAATGCGCTGTACGCGGCTATGGCCCATCTCGGGTCCTTACGCCAGGTAACCGAGCGCATGGCAGCATTACTGAAGACAGCGAGCCGTGGCCCAAGCGGTGTCTGGGGAACCATTAAGGAGCTCAATGCCTTTCCGTTGCGGATGACGACGGTGCTGCTTTACTACGCTACGCTCGTCATGGCCACGTTCCTTGAGGCGCTGTTGCGGATCGCGCAGGCAATCGGTTACGAAATCGCGTTTCTCTACGGCCTCATTGCCATTCCCTTAGCCTTAAGCCGGACATTGTCGCTCTTGCGTGGGTTCGCAAAACTCATGGGGTTTTTCGTCCTTTGGCCTGTCGTCCAGGCGCTCCTGCTCGCGGTCTTTTCGCCGATCTTTACTCGCGCGGTGGCGGATCTCCAGAGAATCCTTGGACCCAGCGATTACATGATTGTTTACGCCCACATGCTCTTTACGATCCTGAACCTCATTCTCTGTGCGGTCTTGATGGCCGCCCCCTACATTACCGCAAGCCTTGTCGAAAACGCCGGAGCGGCAAGCCCTATTGTAGGCCCTTACCTAGGGGCCTTGACCTCTAGCGGAGCATCTTTGGCCTCCGGCGTCGCTCTGGGCGCCGTGCAGTCGGCGCGTCCCCTATTCGAGGAGGATGAGCGGGAGCTTGAGTCGGTTCCGCCACGACCGGTAGGCACCGTCCATGTGCCGAGAGACCCGGACTATTGGCCGCTCTCCGCTGACGCCACGGTGCCTCTTACAAATTACTTGGATCCCCGGTTTGACGGGCCATTAAAGAAGGAGGATAGCCATGACAGTCCTTGAAACCAATGTCTGGTTGCGCCATGGACCGCAAGGAATGCTTATGCAGCGTCTGGCGCGTTACTCGATTTTGGGATGGGCGCTCTTTGCTTGCACCGCGATCGCCTTCGGTATTTTGGCGGCCCTTACGGCTTGGCGCTTACCACCTGTCATCGCCGTGAGCCGCGACGGGGTCTTGCTTGGGCGTATGCAATGGCTAGGGCGCGTGCACCGATCGCGCGCAGAGATCGTAGCCGACTCTATGCGCTTTGTGCGCGATTATCTCAGCGTAAACCCAGATACCGTGGTTCCAGACTACGTGCAGGCGTTGAACATGATGGCGCCTAGACTAAGACGCGTAACGGTAAAAGCCTTGCAAAAAAGTGCCTATATTGCCCGCGTCCGTAGCGCGCATATTCGTTCATGGGTGAGTTTCGACAAAGGCAGTAAAAAACCGCGCGTGGTGAGCATGTCTGAAGGCATTGCGCGCGTGCGCCTGTCAGGCGTGATCCATCTCATTTTTCCTTCGGGGCCAAACCGGCGGCAGGGCTTCACTGTGGTCTTGACGGTAACCCCTGTGCCACGGCGGCCGTACAATACCGCCGGGCTTGTCATCAATGATGTCCGGGGCCTGTGATGACAGGGCTCCCGGCGAAGATAACGCCTCTTGTGCCGCGCGCACGCTACGTTGTTTTTCGTTCGTACACATCCATTGGGGCCTTGGTTGTGCCCAATCTCGGTTTGCGGCTGATATTCCCGCAAGCCTATGCCGCGACGCTCACGTTTGCAGTGACAAACCCTTTGTTCAAGGCGACCAGGCTTGGCCCGACGTCCTTCCTCTTGACAGTGGCGCATGGGCTTTCTCATCGCTACTGCGGAGATGTCTTTATTGGTGCAGGGTCATTATCCGCGTCTGTGCTCGTGTGTACTTCAGACCAGGCCCATGGCTACGCCAGCGACATCATATTCGTTCGGCCACCCCCTAAGTCCTTTGCTAAGCCATCCGGCACGCAAGCGCCACATCCCCCGGTTTGGAGAAGGGTATTGGCGGCTGTGGCCTTTGGGAACAACCATCACAAGGCCATCAAAAAGCGCTTAGTTCTTTCGCGCGGCAACATATCCGATACCCTATCGGTAAGCCGCTTTCTTTTCGCGGGCCGCCATGCCGTGCTCGGATTTGCCCTTACAACGTCCCAAAAAGGCCGCATCTTTGTGCGTGACGCGGCTTTATTCAGGGGCCGCAAGACTTGGCGCCGAGTTGCAGGCACGGTCGTGTGTACGTCGTTTGAGCGCCTGCATGAGACGCGCTGCGCCCTGGTCTTAGCGCGGCCGCGGTCGGCGGTGTCCCGTTGGCACCTCATCGTCATGGTACCTTCCGGCGCCATGAGGTTATCGTGGTGACTACAATGCCAATTCATACGACAGCCATCGTAGAAAGTCTTGCTCGCAGCCGGCCCGATGCGCCATCAGTATTCGGCCGCCTATTGCAATGGGTGCCACGCAAAACAACGCCGCCTGCGCCAGCAGCGAAGCACACACAAAGTCCTCATCCTGTCGCGCGCGTCAAGCCGGCCGCATTCACGATCTACGTGCGTCATGCGGTGCCGCGCGTTTATCCCCCAGCGGCAGTAGGTATTGGTCTGCGTGCTGGAACGTGGATATCTGTTCGCTTACGTCACGGGATTGCCGATACCGATCCCGCGCTTGTGGTGTTACATGTGACGCGCCCGATTCAGGGACAAACTGGCTCTTTGCCGCCCGGAACGCGATTACTGACGCGCGTCGAGTCTGTTTCCGGACACAGGCTGG
>JAJYPQ010000131.1 GCA_021795255.1 Pseudomonadota bacterium | reverse complement strand
ATACCTAGAACTCATGCGTCACGTCCTAGACCACGGGATCGCGAAGGGCGATCGCACGGGTACCGGCACGCTCAGCGTCTTTGGTTACCAACTGCGCTTCCCTCTCGCCGCGGGCTTCCCGCTTGTCACGACCAAACGCCTGCATTTGCGCTCCATCATCCACGAGCTCCTGTGGTTCCTCAAGGGGGACACGAATGTCCGTTACTTGCAGGAGAACAATGTCCATATTTGGGACGAATGGGCGGACTCTCATGGGGACCTAGGACCTATTTATGGTGCCCAGTGGCGCTCTTGGCCCGCTCCCGATGGGGGCATCATCGACCAAATCCAAGAGGTGGTCACTACCATCAAACGCGATCCCGACTCTCGCCGCCTAGTGGTCTCCTCTTGGAACGTGGCGTCACTACCCGCTATGCGGCTTGCTCCTTGCCACGCCCTGTTTCAGTTTTATGTAGCCGATGGCAGGCTTTCTTGCCAACTCTACCAACGCAGCGCCGATATCTTTCTCGGAGTCCCATTCAATATCGCATCCTATGCCCTTTTGACGCACATGGTGGCGCAAAGTACAGGGCTTGCCGTCGGTGATTTTGTGCATACCTTGGGCGATGCCCACCTGTACCGCAATCACCTCGATCAGGCGCGCGAACAACTGAGTCGCACTCCTCGCCCACTTCCAAAACTGACTTTGAACCCCGCTATCTCGGACCTTTTTGCGTTTCGATATGAGGATATTTCGATCGAAGGCTACGACCCGCACCCGGCGATTAAAGCCTCAGTCGCGGTATGACGATAACCCTCATTGTGGCGCTTGCCCGTAACCGCGTCATCGGAATTTCCAACACCCTGCCCTGGCGCCTCCCCGATGATCTGAAGCGGTTTCGCGCATTGACGCTTCATCACACCGTCATTATGGGAAGAAAGACCTATGAGTCGCTCCCGGCCCCACTCAAGGACAGGCACTGTGTGGTCATATCGAGGAACCCAGGATTTGCGGTGACGGGAGACAATACTGAGAGGGCCGCCTCGCTCGAGGAGGCGCTGGCGCGGGCGCAATCGCCAGAGATATTTATTGCCGGAGGAGCCAGTCTCTATGCTCAGGCGCTTGGCCGAGCGGACAGGTTGTATTTAACGGAAGTCGATACGACCGTAGACGGAGATGCCTTCTTCCCCGCTTACAACCTGAACGAGTGGCACACCGCCACCGAAACATTTCATCCCGCCGACGCCCGCCACCTCTACTCTTTTCGGTTCTTGGTCCTAGAGCGCAGGCACTAGGCAATACCGGCAAGCATACTCTCCGCCAAGGCCTTTTGAGCGGACGTTCCTTCGCTGCCGACTTCCTCAAGAATGCCGCGGGCGGCTTCGCTGTCCCCCATCTCAAGATAGGCGCGGGCAAGATCCAGTTTCGTTTCTACGGCATCCGTATCGGTACTCTGGACCTCGGTCTCGATAAGCAGATCGCCATCCTCGGCAGCGCTATCGGAACCGTTATCAAACACCAAATTCTCGCCGTCGGGGCGCCGAATTGCCTGTTTAGCCTCTGTGACATCGAGATCTGCGGCACTAAAGCTCGCAAGGTCCTCTTCATCGAACTGCAGTGCGAACTCGTCGCCCGACTCGTTAACCTCTTTGGCGTCACCATCTGGAGCAGGACTTGCCCATTCAAAATCCAGGTTATGGCCGGGGTCTTCGGTACTCGTCTCTGGGAGGCTTGGCTGAGCCCTGCTCTTGGCCGCTTCCCCTGAGGAACCGGCCATGAAATCCAGCGAAAAATCCAGCTCTTGTTCGTCGTTGTCACCCGCGACAGCATCAGGGGTGGCAGCGCGATCTGCGGACTTCTCGCTGCCGATACCAGCGCCCCCCGTCCATTCGAGACCGACGTCTTCGTCGGTTAAGCCTGGGACCGCGTGCGGGCTCGACACCTCGGCCAGCTCCCGTGCGACCGCCGCAAAATCGATGCGATCAGCGAGTCCATGAGAGCGCGGAGTTTCGTCGTCCGGCCCACCCGACCCTGAGAGTTGAGACCCCTCCTCCTTGAAAAGCGGGTTCGCCGGGTCAAGCTTACGCCCCATCTCCTCGACCTTCTGCCAACTAGTCCCGCGCCCACTCGAGGCGACATACACCTCTTCGGCGATAATCTCGAAGGTTCGCGTGTCATTGCGCTGAAAATAGATCTCCAGGAGCTTCACCTTCAGCTCAATGCGGGCTGGGTCCTTCAGAACGGCCTCTTTCAGGATTTCTTCGGCCTGCTCATCGCGCCCATACGCCAAATAGACGTCCGCTTCTGCCAGGGGGTCGACCTCGTCGGTGTGCACACCGCTCCCCCCCGCCTGGCTAAATTCGCTCAGAAAGGACGCGTCCGGGGTTTTCGGCAGTCCCGCAGTGTCGGGCATCTGACCCTCGGAATTCAAACCCCCGCCGGATAGGATGCTTTCTTCGAACTCAGCCATGCTCCGACGTCGGCGCTGGATCATTAACGCGCCCCCGCCAATCAAGATCACAAGCAACGCTCCTAAGATCGGTAGGCGCTCGGAGGAGAGGATGGTCGAAAAAAACGAGGGTGCCGGGGCCACAGGCGGAATCGACACCGGCATCACCGGCCGCTTTATCGCCAGCGCCTTGGCCAGCACCGGCGGCGCGACCTTCAGGCCGTGGGCCTCAGGACTACGCTTGGGTGTGTGTAAGCCCCCCACTAGCGCAGGATGGGGCGCGAGGGAGGCCTTATGACTTTGATTTTGGAGCATAGCCAGCTCCTGATCCTCTAGCACCATAAGGTGTCGCGTCTTTTGCAGCTCCTTTTGGATACGCACCATACGCGCGGCCAAGGCCGATGGCGCACCCGTCGATTGCATCCCCCGAGCACCTCCACCCGGCGCGGCGCCAGCCGTCATCTTCGTGGCCTCGATACGCAGCGCCTCTTGGTTTGCGGGGAGGACCCGGACCGTACGCACCGTACCACTGATACCATGGCTACGGCCTCTCGCCATAACGGGGCTCTGAGCGAGCTGGGCCTTATACCGTGACCAAGAGGCATCCTGGCCGGCCAGCCAACGCTGAGCAGCGGGCGCAGAGGTGGCACGAATTTGGCGCCGGGTTGGGATCCGCAATACGGCGCCGGTCCGTAAGTCATTGACGTTATGGTGGAAAAAAGCGCTCGGGTTTTCATGCAAAAACGCCGCTAGCGTCTGGGGCATGGACTGCCCATGGGGAAGGACCTTAAGCGCCACGACCCAGAGGGTCTGACCGGCTCGTATAGGACCTGTGGTATTGGCCCTACGGCGCGTAGCGGCGATGTTCGTCGTCCGCCGGTAGGCCGTCTGGTAAACCGGTGGCGCCGACATGTGCCGGATCCGAAGGGGCAAGGCGCGGGCCCCGCCGGAGGGACCCAAAGTCGTCACGCCGCTGTTCGGATTCAAGAGCGCCGTGTATTCGTGCAAAAGCGAGCCGTTAGACCACCTTAAGCTCAGAAGAAAATGCAAGAACGGCACATCGATCGGCTTATGGCTTTGAAGCAGGACTACATACCGCCCTTGAGCATTACGCTGTATAACGCAGCTGACGCCCCGTAAAGTCCGGGATTTACGAATGCCGGCCGCTGCAAACGCCCCGCTGGACGCCAGTCGCGCATGAACCGAGTGCCGGTCAGCGGCATGAAAAGCCAACAAGGGGACTTCGGCCCGCAAAGGCTGTCCAAGGTTCGATTCGACCGCCAGCCGACCCAGACCAAGCGCCTGAGCCAACGGGGTATATAGGAGCGCTGTAGCCCACACGACGAGCACGAGCCGCGACTGCTGCCATTCCTTCTTACCCATTCCGCCTTCTCCTGGAGACCGATCACGTCCCCGAGATTCCCTTAAGTTACGCACACTTCTTGAGAAAAGTCTCGAAGTCCTCTGACTATAGCCTATAAAAAGCGGTCTACCAAATATTCGGCAATTTGAATGCTATTGAGGGCCGCCCCTTTGCGCAAATTGTCCGAAACCACCCATAAATCGAGGCCCCGCGGGTGAGAAATATCCTCGCGGATACGGCCAACATAGACCGCATCGCGGCCAGCAGATTCAGTGACTGCAGTGGGATAGCCGCCCGCTACCCTTTCGTCCAGGACTACTACCCCCGGGGCGTTGGCCAATAGCTCCCGAGCCGCAGAGGCGCTTAGCTTTTGGCGGGTCTCGATATGCAGGGCCTCCGAATGGCCGTACATGACCGGGACGCGCGCCGTGGTCGGGTTTACCCGTATTGACGGATCCCCCATAATCTTGTTGGTTTCCCACACCATCTTCATCTCTTCCTTGGTATAGCCGTTCTCCAAGAAGACATCAATGTGCGGTAGGACATTGAAAGCAATCGGCTTTGGATACACTTTAGGGGAAACGCTCGTGCCTGCAAGCGCCGCCCGGCTTTGGTTCACGAGTTCCTCGATCGCCTCTTTCCCGGTCCCGGAGACCGATTGGTAGGTACAGACGTTGATCCGCTCGATCCCGACCGCATCATAGAGAGGCTTTAGGGCCACCAACATCTGAATGGTGGAACAATTGGGGTTCGCAATAATGCCGCGGGTCTTGTAGCGGCCGATCTCTTGGGGATTGACCTCGGGCACGACCAGGGGGATGTCGTCGTCGTAACGAAAATGGGCGGTGTTGTCGATCACGATGCAGCCGGCCGCAGCGGCCTTGGGGGCAAATTCGGCAGAAATGTCCCCACCGGCCGAAAAGAGCCCGATCCGCGCCTTACTAAAGTCAAAGGTCGCCAAATCTTCGACGATCAGCTCCCGATCCCCGCACCGCACAAGGCTTCCCGCGGATCGTTGCGATGCAAGCGCATAGATCTTATCGGTAGGAAATCTGCGCTCGGCCAACATCGCCAGCATGACCTCGCCCACCGCCCCCGTTGCGCCTACGACCGCAACATTAAACCTCTTCGACATGTCTAAAACTCCGCCCGCCAGGGCACTCGATAATTTTGGTCAAGGAAGGGGGTCATGGAGGGCGGCAATAACCGCGTCGCCCATGGCCCGAGTCGAGCAGATGGGCTGCGATCGCTCGGCGATATCCGCAGTCCGAAGACCGGTATCCAAGACCGCTGATACCGCCGCTTCTACGCGCAGCGCCAAGGTCGGCTCATGCAAGCTATAGCGCAACATCATGGCGACCGACAGGATCGTCGCTAAGGGATTCGCGATATTTTTGCCCGCGATATCCGGGGCCGATCCATGAATCGGCTCGTACAGGCCCCGGTCGGTCTCGTTGAGCGATGCCGAGGGCAACATCCCGATAGAGCCTGTCAACATCGCGGCCTCGTCGGACAAGATATCGCCAAACATATTCGTCGTGACGATCACGTCAAACTGCTTTGGCGCCCGCACAAGTTGCATAGCCGCGTTATCCACATACATATGGGAGACGGCCACATCAGGATAGCGACACGCCACCTTCTTGACCACTTCGCGCCATAACTCCGTGGATTCCAGAACGTTAGCCTTGTCGACTGAACACACGCGGCGGGCGCGGGCGCGCGCGATCTCAAAAGCCCGCACCACCACTCGCTCGATCTCGGATTCCGTATAGACAAGGGTATTAAATCCTTGCCGCTCCCCACTGTCTAAAGTGCGGATTCCGCGCGGTTCACCGAAATAGATACCGCCGGTTAGCTCGCGCACGATCATAATATCAAGCCCCGACACGACCTCAGCGCGTAAGGTCGATGCCGCCGCCAGCTGCGGGTACAAAATCGCGGGTCTCAGATTCGCAAAAACCCCTAACGCGGACCGTAAGCCCAATAAGGCCTTCTCCGGGCGCGCAACAATCGGAAGAGACTCCCATTTCGGCCCCCCCACCGCCCCGAGCAACACCGCGTGGGCGCTGTGAGCGAGTTTCAGAGTCGCCTCCGGAAGCGGATAGCTGTGGACATCGTAAGCCGCCCCTCCCACCAGACCATATTCCATCTCGATCGCCAAGGCGTACTCGTCGCGCAGGCACTCAAGGACCCGCACCGCCTCGGCTACCACTTCTGGGCCAATTCCGTCACCCGGCAATACCGCTATATGACTCATTGTTCTGTCCTAGCTTCCTGAAAGAGCCAAGGGGCCTCTTGGCGTCTGCGGTCTTCGTAGTTCCGAATATCCGTCCGATACTGCAAGGTCCAACCGATGTCGTCGAGACCCTCTAAAAGACAATCCTTACGAAACGGATTGATATCGAATGCCCCGATCTCTTGGCCTTCGGCCGCGACCCGCTGCTTACGAAGATCGACGGTCAAAGAATACCCCACCGTACTCTCGACTGCCCGGAACAGCCGATCAACCTCGGGTTCCGGCAGGACAACCGGCAAAAGCCCGTTCTTTAAACTGTTATTGTAAAAAATATCAGCGAAACTCGGCGCTATAATGACTCGAAATCCGTACTCAAGAAGCGCCCACGGCGCATGTTCGCGCGACGAACCGCACCCGAAATTAGCGCGCGCAAGAAGAATCGAAGCACCCTTAAAGCGCGGCTGATTAAGCACAAAGTCCGGATTGGGAACCCGTACCTGCTCGGGTCCGGGCTCACCCTGGTCGAGATAACGCCAGTTATCGAATAAATTTGCGCCAAATCCCGCTCGGCTAATGGCCTTCAAATATTGCTTGGGGATGATGGCATCGGTATCGACATTGAGCCGATCAAGCGGCGCGACCAGGCCCGTTAGGGTCTCAAAACGTTGCAACGCGAACCTCCTAGGTCCAATTCCTGATATCCACGAAACGGCCGGCCACCGCCGCTGCGGCCGCCATCGCCGGGCTGACCAAGTGCGTGCGCCCTCCAGGCCCTTGGCGGCCCTCGAAGTTTCTGTTCGAGGTAGACGCACAACGTTCCCCGGGCTCCAGCCGATCGGCATTCATGGCGAGACACATCGAACAGCCCGCATCGCGCCACTCAAACCCAGCCTCTCGAAAAATCCGGTCAAGGCCCTCGGCCTCGGCCGCCCTTTTCACCAAGCCCGATCCCGGTACGACCAATGCCCGGTGGATATGTGCCGCCACCTTTTTTCCGCGTACCATCCCGGCGGCCGCCCGCAAATCCTCAAGTCGCGCGTTGGTGCAGGATCCGATAAAGACGACATCGACCGAGATGTCTGTCATGGCCGTACCCGGAGCCAGATCCATATAGCGCAGGGCCGCCACTAAGGCCTCCCGGCGCGCAGGATCAATCTCCGCGCTCGGGTCTGGCACGCGGCCCTGGACCGACATCACCATCTCCGGGGACGTTCCATAGGTCACCTGCGGGGCTAAGGAGCCGACATCGATGACCACCTCTTTCGCAAACCGCGCATCAGGGTCGCTGTGCAAGGTCCGCCAGACCCGAACCGCTTGTTCCCAGAGTGCGCCGGTAGGCGCAAATGGTCGGCCAACCAAATATTGGATCGTGGTTTCATCGACCGCCACGAGACCGGCCCGTGCACCGGCCTCGATCGCCATATTGCAGAGGGTCATGCGGCCCTCCATCGAAAGCGCGGTCACAGCCGATCCGGCAAATTCTATGGCATGGCCGGTGCCACCTGCGGTTCCGATTTGCCCAATAACAGCAAGCGCCAAGTCTTTCGCACCCACTTGATTCGGGATCATCCCCTCAAGGCGCACACGCATGGCGCGCGCCTTCTTCTGCAAAAGGCATTGGGTGGCCATCACCTGCTCCACCTCAGACGTACCGATACCATAAGCGAGTGCCCCAAAGGCACCATGGGTCGAGGTATGCGAATCTCCGCAGACGATCGTCATCCCGGGTAACGTCGCGCCCTGCTCGGGCCCCACGACATGGACGATTCCTTGGCGCGGATCGTCCATGGCAAAAAGCGGGACAGAAAAATCCTGACAATTCCGCTCCAAGGTCTCCACTTGCAAGCGCGACGTGGAATCGATAATGCCGCGCGCCCGTTCGGTAGTAGGTACGTTATGATCGGCAACCGCTAAATGGGCGGTTGGGCGCCAGAGCGGGCGATCATGCGTGCGCAAACCGGCGAAGGCCTGCGGGCTCGTCACCTCGTGAACCAGTTGACGATCGATATAAAGGAGACACGTTCCATCCGGCAATTCCCGGACCACATGACTATCCCATAACTTGTCGTAAAGCGTCTTTCCCATGAATGCGAACAGCCCCCAGTGTGCGCCCATGGTACCCAAGGTCCCACCGGATGCCAACATTTTCTGCGAAAATGGGCTAGCAGAAGCCGCCTAATATCCACTTTGCGCGATTTGCCAATACCCGCCATTCTTTCCCGACGGTTATAGCGGAGAGGCTGGTGGTCATGAGTCATACACACACAGACCGCCTGACTGTGATCCAAAATATGGTCGATAAGCGGATCCGGCCACGCACTAGGCCGTGCGTACTCGAGCTGTCGGTCTGGCCGGTCAAACACGGACTGCGGCGTTTCGGTAGGAGGGCATGGCCCACGCCAACCAAGCCCTACAGGCTAGGTCCGTCAAGGAGAGAGCAGCGTGGTGTCGCATAGCAACGCGGCCGCTACGTTCCGGCCCAAGTTCCTGGCCACCTACAATCCTCGTGGGATACTACCCCGGAGGTCCCGGATGCGCATGTCCATACCTACACGCACCGGCAAAGCTGGCTTTGATCCACTGACCACATCGGGTCTGGCGGCTTTCGAAACCCCTGACCTTTTTGTTCAAAAAAGACCGTGAGCACCCGCTCAACTGGCAACAGCCAGCCACTTCTTGGACGGCACGGCACTTAGCGTACGCAAACCCTTCGATCCAATCGCGACGTGCCGCAGCAGCGGAACGTGTAGCCGTGGGGCCCGCGCCTCTGGCCTGAGACGACCAAAAAAGAGTCCATCACCGCGTCGCGAAAGCCCAACGGCTCCAAGCCACCAGACCCCACGATAAGCCGCCCCCGACTATCCGGAGAAGCACGAGTCCAAGTCTTTGGCCCTAGTGTCGCTGACCGAGCCTAACATCGAGGGCCGGGAACAGCTTTGTGGCCAAACGGACCATTCACAATCCGGTCGCCACACTGATGGTCGCGCAAACCCCGTGACTCGAGAC
>JAJYPQ010000130.1 GCA_021795255.1 Pseudomonadota bacterium | reverse complement strand
GTCATGTCGCGACCGCTGACGGGGGCACCTGCTCGGCGACCGCCATCCGCTCCTTGATTCGCAAGATCATCGAAAACGAACCCAGAGAAAAGCCCGTCAGCGACAGCAAGATAGCGGATATTCTCGAGGAGCAAGGCATAAATATTGCCCGAAGAACTATTGCTAAATACAGAGAATCACTCAGTATTCCTCCATCCAGTCAACGTAAGCCGTTGGCCTAATGCCAACATAAGGGGACCCATGGACATCACCGTTAGCGGGCACCAAGTCGACATTACCTCTCCACTACGCGACTACGCGCTCGAAAAGATCGGGCGAGTTCAGCGCCACTTCGACCACGTCATTACCGCCGACCTCGTTCTTCATGTGGAGAAAAAGCGGTTCAGTGCCGAGGCCAACATCCGGGCCAAAGGTGCTGTCATCCACGCCGATGCCGCGGGCGACACCATGTATGCCGCCATTGACCTTCTGGTCGACAAGCTGGATCGCCAAGTCCTTCGGCACAAGGAAAAGGTCATCAGTCAGCATAGGCCTGGGTAGCGAGGGGAAGAGCGGACAAAGAGGGCTAGTCTAACTGAACGGGTGGTATAATGGGCGCCGTGAGGTTAAGTCGCCGCTTATGAGCACCATACTAACCGCAAAGGATGTCTATGAGGCTCAACGCGAGACCCTCAAGCTCACTTGGCTTGCCGGCCAGGAAGGGTCTGGCCGCCTGCTCGAACTTACCACCGCCCGGTTCCCAGGGATGGCTTTGGTGGGACACCTCAATTTTGTTCACCCCAACCGCGTACAGGTCATAGGCACAGGCGAACTTGCCTACCTGAAGGAGCACACAAGCCCTGCGGGGCATAAGGAAACGCTTGCGGACATCTTCAGTTGTCCCTCGTCAGCCATTGTCATTTTGGCCAATAACGAGACGCCCACCGACGAAATGAGAGCCGCGGCCGAAGCCGCTGCTATGCCGCTTTTTAGCTCGCCCCTCCCAAGTCCACGTCTCATTCACGACCTTCAGTTCTACTTGGCCCGAGCACTCGCGGAGCGCGAGATTTTGCACGGCGTCTTTATGGAGGTCATGGGTCTTGGGGTGTTCCTGATGGGGGAAAGCGGGATCGGTAAGAGCGAGTTAGCGCTCGAACTTTTGAGCCGGGGACACCGCTTGATCGCCGATGACGCCTGCGAATTCTTTCGCGTCGGGCCGGACACCCTACAAGGCCGTTGCCCCGATATGCTGTGCGATTTTCTGGAGGTGCGGGGACTCGGGATCCTGAATATCCGGGCGATGTTCGGGGAAACCGCTGTCCGCCACGAGAAGACTCTGCATTTGATCGTTCGCCTCAAAGATCCCGCCTTGAACCCCCAAGCGAGTATCGACCGGCTGCACGCGGAACAAAAGACCCGATCCATTCTCGGAATCGAGGTCGCGGAGGTCGTGTTGTTTGTCGCGCCGGGGCGCAATCTCGCGGTTTTGGTCGAAGTCGCAACACGCGGTCACATCCTCCGCCGGCGAGGCATAAACGCCCTTGAGGACTTCGTGCACCGCCAGCAAGTGGCCATGAAAACGCCATGAGCTTTATCATCATAAGCGGCCTCTCGGGCTCCGGGAAAAGTATCGCCTTGCAGGCCCTAGAGGATGTCGGCTTCTACTGCATCGACAACCTTCCCGCGGCACTTTTGCCCCACTTCGCCCATCAGATGCACAGCGTACGTTTGGAGTTTTCGGATGTCGCGGTAGGGATCGATGCCCGCAACCGGCTATTCTTGGACGCGGCCCCCATGAACCTAGAACGGCTGCGCGCCCTTGGGGTCGATTACCGAATTATCTTCCTTGAAGCAGATGAGGCGGTGCTCATGAAGCGCTTCAAGGAAACCCGACGCCGCCACCCCCTCACCGACCCGCAGACGCCACTTCTTGAAAGCATACGACTCGAAAAGACCCTACTCCAGCCGCTTTCGTCGTCATGTACGCGTCGGATTGATACAACCCACACAAGCAGCCAGCAACTGCGCCAGCTGATTTACGAATTTGCCCGCGGCGCCAGCACACGCGGAATCACGGTGTTATTCGAATCCTTTGGTTTCAAGCACGGGACACCGCTTGATGCCGACTACGTGTTCGATGTTCGTTGTTTACCGAACCCCTATTGGGAGCAGGGCTTACGCGCGCTTACGGGTCAGGATCCGGAGGTCGGCGCGTTCCTCGAACGCCACTCGGAGGTGGTCGCCATGAAAGAACATATCGGCGATTTCCTGGCCCGCTGGCTGCCCGGTTTCGAGCAAGAAAATCGCAGCTACCTTACGGTAGCGATAGGCTGCACGGGTGGCCAACATCGCTCTGTATACTTGGTCGAGAAATTGGCGGCCCATTTCCGAAAACAAGGTATTTATACCCAGATTCGGCACCGAGAGCTTACCGAACCCCGGCCGCGGGCGGCCTCCTGACGCGCGCGGTCACTTGCCTTTCGGTAGACTCGCATTGTGCTCTCGCTCGGTGCTCGCAACGAGGCCCTAGCCACCAAAGAGTCTGAACATGTGTTTTATGGGGAGCTTTGACTGAATGATAGGATTGCTTATTCTTGCACAAAAGGATGTCGCCTTTGGCCTGCTTGAGGCGGTCGATCACGTCTTAGGGCACCGACCGCAGGCCTTGGTGGCCTTTCCCGTTCGTTACGATACACCGCCGGATGACCTCGCGACAGCTTTGAGCAAAGCTATCCGGTCGGTCGACGGCGGCGACGGGGTCTTGATATTGGCCGATATCTACGGCGCGACTCACATCAACGTGGCCTGCCGCCTGCTGGAACGTAAGCGGGTGGAACTGGTGACGGGACTCAACTTGCCGATGTTGATCCGGGTGCTCAATTACCGCGACCGATCACTTGAGGAACTGATACAAAAGGCCTTAAAGGGGGGCGTCGAGGGGATCGTTTGCGCAACGGAATTTTGCCTTCTGGATAATGCGAAACATGAACTGCGTTGAAGTAACGATCATCAATAAGCTCGGCATGCATGCGCGTGCCTCGGCTAAGCTTGTGAGCCTCGCATCTTCCTTTGAATCGGCCATTTCCGTCGCGCGCGATGGCCGTAGCGTAAACGGGAAGAGCATTATGGGCATTATGATGCTAGCGGCCGGTAAGGGTGCGACTATCAAGATTTGCGCTGACGGCCCGGACGAGATCAAGGCCAGCCAAGCCTTGTGCCGACTTATACAGTGTCGCTTCGGCGAGGACGCCTAATGCTCGCCCTACACGGCAAAGGAGTCAGCAGCGGAATTGCGATCGGTCGCGCTTATGTGCTGAAGCGGGAACGCGTCAAGGTTCCGGAGTACGTCGTTCCCATTCACGACATTGATCAGGAAATCCAGCGCTTTTTAGCCGCGATCGAAGGCGCGCGCAAAGAACTGAGTGAAATTCGCGACCATATTCCCTCAGAGGCGCCCGTCGAGGTTGCAAGCTTCATCGATACCCACCTCCTCATCCTCAGTGACACCATGGTCTCTGAGGCGCCTATTCACGACATTCGTGAGCACCAATGGAACGCCGAGTTTGCGCTCAAGACGCAAAGTGATCGGCTTGTCGCGGTCTTTGAGCGTATGGAAGATCCCTACTTACGGAACAAGAAGATAGATGTGGCGCAGGTGGTCGAGCGGGTTTTGCGCAACCTTCTAAACCCAGACGAGCGCGAAGACGACCCAGTTCCAGCCGATCTTTTGGGGCGGATCGTGGTCGCAAACGACCTGGCACCGGCCGACACCGTCGCCTTGAAGAACAAGGGTATCGGCGCCTTCGTCACCAACTTTGGCGGCCCCATTTCCCACACTGCGATCCTATCGCGCAGCCTCGGGATCCCGGCAATCGTGGCGGTCCACGGGGCGACCCGCTATATCGACAACGACGACCAGCTAATAGTGGATGGGAAGCGCGGCATCTTGCTTGTCGGGCCGGATGCCGCAGTTGTGGCCGAGTACGAAAGACGCGCAAAAAAAATCGAGCGCCTGCAGCGGGAGCTCGAGACCTTGCGGACCAGCGAGGCCATAAGTCGTAACGGCGTCCAGATACAGCTTTTGGCAAACATTGAGCTTCCAGAAGATCTCAACGCAGTTCAGCAAGTACTGGCGAGTGGTATTGGGCTCTACCGCACCGAATTTCTATTCATGAACCGCAAGGTTCCGCCGGATGAGGAAGAGCAGTTTGAGGCCTACGTCAAGGTCGTTCGGGCGCTACCCGGGCGTCCCGTCACGATTCGTACGCTCGATCTCGGTGCCGATAAGAGGGTCGATATCGAAACGCCGGTGACAACCATCAACCCGGCACTCGGATTACGCGCGGTACGCCTATGCCTGCAAGAGGTCGGGCTTTTTAAACGGCAATTGCGCGCCATCATACGCGCCTCGGCCTTCGGGCAGGTGCGGCTTATGATTCCCATGCTATCGAACGTGGACGAAATCTTCCGGGTCGTAGACCTTGTGCGCGAAGTGCAGGGCCAATTGCGCGAGGAAGGCATTGCCTTTAATGGCCAAATGCCGATTGGCGGCATGATTGAAGTGCCGGCCGCCGCAGTGGCGGCCGACCTGTTTGCGGCCCATCTTGACTTTTTATCGATCGGAACCAATGACCTTATTCAATACACGCTTGCGATCGACCGCGTCGACGATGCCGTGAATTATTTATACGACCCACTCCACCCCTCAGTCTTGCGGCTCATCGCCATGACCATAGAGGCCGGCCGTAAGCAAGGGATCCCGGTCGCTATGTGCGGCGAAATGGCGGGCGACAGCCGCTACACGCGTTTGCTGTTGGGATTAGGCCTGCGCGAATTCAGTATGCATCCAGCGGCCATGCTGGAGATCAAAAAGATCGTGCGCGAAAGCAGCGTCGCCGACCTCGAGGTGCGAGCGGCGGAGATCATGAAGGCGCGAGATTCGCGCAGTCTCCAACGCCTCGTCGAGGCCATGAACGGCGGAGCGGATTCGGCAAGCGGCGAGACTTAGCGCTAGCGGCGCCGCACCCTCTGGGGCAAGAAGGGACCGACCGGATCGGATCGTGGGATAACGGTCCGGACAAAGGGCTCTTCCGCTTCGGCCACAAGGCAGATGAGGCCGCTGCGGTAGCGTAAACGTGTGGGACTAAACCCTTCCGAACGGCGCGGGACGAAGGTTTTACGGAGCAGGGCGGCGGCATTGATTTTGCGGATACGAAACGGGCGCCAAAAGGGCGGGGTCCGATCAGCCGAGGAATAGCCTCCGACTTGGTAACAGTCCACGATGACCTCCCCAGTCCCATCCTCGTAGATGGCATGCGGCTCAACCACTCGGGCCTGGGTTTGGTCACGATAGCGCAAAGCACAACACCGGCGCGCCCTGACGGCCTCGGTGAGCACGCTTAAAACCTCGTTTGTCATAGTAAGCCTTCCTCGCTTTTGAGCACTATCACCCCAAAACCAGCCTCAGGCAATGCCGCCCTGCTGGGCCGAGCTGAGGCCGCTCACCGACCCACGTGGGTCCCTTGCCATACTATAGCCGCATTAGCCAAAGGCGGGACCATATAGTGCTCGCTCGCGCTGTCGCCGATCAGCGACATGGCTCAAGATGGCCCGGCCGAGGAACGGCCAGGACCGCCCGACCCCTGGTCTTGGAAGGGCTAGGCCGCCGCTCCCAGGCCTAGGGCGATTCGGGGCCTAACACATGCTCGCCAAGCCTCCATTTGGCGGCTAGCGTCTCCGCCGCATTTTGAAACTCCTCGCTACGGGAGGGGTGATTAAACGCGGTCCTCGCGATATGGCCCAAGGCCCCGATCCGTGGGGCCGAAGCCAGCATGTGAATCAGCTCACCCGCCTCCGACCCCACGACCTCCCCGCCCAAAAGCTCGCCGCTATCGAGATCTGCGATAAGGCGCACATAACCCTCCGGCTCCCCTTGGCCGAGCGCCCGGGGTGAGGTCCCAAAGGATGAAAAGCCCACTGCCGGCTCCCGGCCTTGATCTTCAACCTGCTCTTCGGTCAAGCCCACGCGCGCGAGCTCCAGTGCGCTATAGATGGCCTCAGGCACCCGGACCAGCTCGCGCGTACGGGTGCTCGGCGTCAGAATATTGTCTATGATGACACCGGCTTCGTAGAGTGCCCGATTGGCGGTCATAGGTCCGGCCACGCAGTCGCCTAAAGCAAATACACCCTCGGCCTCAGTTTTGAGCGTCGAGTCGACAACGATAAAGCCCTTATCGTCGCATCCGACCCCAATGACATCGAGCCCAAGTCCTTGGGTCGTAGGCCGGCGCCCGGTCGCCAAAAGGATCCAATCCGCATCCTCCGTCGGTCGCTGATCGATCGCGATACGGACCCCGGCTGCGGTCACAGATAAGCCCTTTAAAGTTCCCAGAAAGGGCACGATGCCCGCGTCAGCCAAGCCCTTGCGTAAAAGGCTCATCGCCGCCGGACTAAAATCGGTACGCGCACATGGGTCGCGCCGCGTCATCCACCGCACCTCGCAGCCGAGCTGGCTGAGAATGTAGGAAAACTCCAGACCGACTACCCCGCCCCCGACAATGAAGACACGCTTCCCGGAAGGAACGGGTTCATCGAAGAGGAGATCGCTATGGATGACTCGACCCGGCACGATCGAAACACCGTGAGGAACGACGGGCTGCGAGCCGGTGGCAATAATGACAGTCTCCGCTGTCACCGACTCCCCCGAGGGCTGTATAAGGACGGTGCGAGCGCCCGTGAACGCGGCGTGGCCCGCTAAGGCCTGAACCCCAAGGCGCTTCAAATAGGACTGGTAGCTCTCGCGTACCGTCTTAACGACCTCGTGCTGATGGCGCCACGCTTGCGCCAGATTCGCCACGAGGGTCCCGGCAATCCCACGCTCTTCCAGGTGGCTCGCCTGGGCGAGTATACGAGCACTGTGGTACCAATCCTTCTTTGGCACGCAGCCGCGATTAAGGCAGCAGCCTCCCCAGGTCGCCTTTTCGACGATCACGGTTTTACGGCCTTTAAGGGCCGCCAATACAGCCGCACGGTAGCCTCCGGGGCCTGAACCGATGACTAATACGTCACATTCCATAAATTCCTCCCCTATTCGTCTTGTCCTGACGCTGGCGACTTTGGCATTATCGCCTCATGATTCCCGTCTTGCGCGCGCTTGCGATCCGTCGCGACCAAAAAACCCTAGAGCGGTTCTTCGCGCGCTTCGCGGGTCGCACGCTCATCATCCACAAAGGACTGACGATAGATTGGCTCGAGGAACTCCTAAAACTCGGGGGCGCTGCTGGTCACTTTCGTATCGATGCGCGAGAAGCAGCGGACCGCAAAAGCCCCGTCTTGTGGATCACGCACCGGTTTATCCTCCCACTCGAACTGCCTTTGCCGCTCCTCTGCGATATCGGCGAAGAGCACATAGCGATCCGCCATCTCCAATCCCGCGGACGCCTAGGCCATCCAGCCGACATCGCCTGGATCTTGGACGACATGCGCACTAAATCGCGTCGTCACGCGCTGCTCGTTAAGACCGGGGGACAGCTTATAGCGCGCCACGAACTCCCAGCCGACGACAACGCCTTCGAGTGTGACTTCGGCAGCTAACTACCGGCCACCATCATCCGGTCGATGAGTAAGGACCCGGTGCAGATATTATGGCGTGTATCGATGTCCTTACCCACGGCCACAAGCCCCCGATACATATCCCGAAGGTTCGAGGCAATCGTGATCTCCTCAACCGGATAGGCAAGCTCCCCATTCTCTACCCAGAAGCCCGCAGCACCTCGAGAGTAGTCACCGGTCACGCTATTGATACCAAAACCAATGAGTTCCGTAACGAAAAGCCCGCGGCCCATTTTTCGCAAAAGATCCGCCAAATCCTCCGTGCCGGGCTTGATGATAAGGTTGTGAACACCACCGGCGTTGCCCGTAGTAACAAGTTGCAGCTTGCGAGCCGAGTAGCTATCGAGGCAATAACGGCGTAGAACGCCATCGGTCACAAGCTCACTATAGCGGGTCGCGACGCCCTCGTTATCGAAAGGCGCACTGCCTATTCCCTTCTGCCTGTGAGGATCCTCGTACATGCAGATGGTATCGGGAAAGAGCTGGGTCCCGACGCTGTCGACCAAAAACGAAGAACGCCGATAGAGACTCGGCCCCGTGATGGCCGACACCAGATGCGACAGTAGGCTACGGGCGACTGGGGCCTCATAAAGAACCGGGACCTGACAGGTCTTGATTTGACGAGCACCCAGGCGCCGTGCAGCGCGGCGCGCCGCTTCGCGGCCTACCGATTCCGGATCCGACAAATCCCGGGCATCTCGGGTCGATGTGTAGTCATAATCGCGCTGCATGCGGCCTTGCTCGTCTTCCCCCAACACCGCGCAACTTAGGCCATGACGACTTGAACGCACCACCCCCATAAAACCGGCACTGGTCGCATAGACTTCGACACCCTCATGGGTTGTCACCGTGGCTCCCTCGGAATTCCGAATACGGGGATCGGTGGCGAACGCAGCACTTTCACATCTTTGGGCAAGGCCAATCGCCTCATCAACAGTCAAGGCCCAGGGATGATTGAGATCAAGATCCGGGATCGACTTTGCGAGATGGGCTGGGTCCGCCAAGCCATTAAAGGGATCCTCGGCCGTATACCGGGCGATGGCGCAAGCGGCTCGCACTGCCTCGGACAAGGCTTCGGGGCGGAAATCGGAGGTGCTGGCCGAACCGCTGCGAGCACCGAAATACACGGTGACGGAAAGGCTCTTGTCGCGGTGATGTTCCACGGTTTCGACTTCTCCGCGGCGGACCGTGACCGACAAACCCTTCCCGGAACCGCTATTGACCTCGGCCGCGGTCGCGCCCTGGCGCTTTGCAAGTTCCAAGGCTTGGGCGGCGAGATCCTCAAACGATGGCATCCCTTTGGTGTCTACACTGATCGCGCCCACTATTCCTCCGTACCGCCGACAGTCAGGCCATCGATACGCAAGGTGGGCTGACCGACACCCACCGGCACGCTCTGGCCATCTTTACCACAGCTTCCGACCCCGGAATCCAATGCCAGATCGTTACCCACCATACTTACGCGCGTCAA
>JAJYPQ010000129.1 GCA_021795255.1 Pseudomonadota bacterium | reverse complement strand
TCCTATGGATTTCGCACCCCAAAAGCCATAAAGATCATGCTTTATCATAAGCTTGGCGCGTTACCGGAGCCGGAGCTCACCCACAGATTCTGCTGAGGAACCGGATTTTCTTCGATACATTTTATTTAAATGTTTTTGGTTTCTCCTCGTATTTCTACCCGAGATTTTCCATTAGACCCCTACGCCGAGGAGAATGTCGGTGAAACGGACCGGCAAAGAAAACGCCACAGCCCCGGGAAGGGACTGTGGCGCCATTTTCACGACTAGTGAGACAAGTTTCACCACTAGTGAGACAAATTGCATGACTAGTGAGAATCGACGCCCCCGACCTCAATCCCAGGAAAGACTGCCGCCAGTTCGGTATTCCGTCACGCGCGTCTCGAAGAAGTTCTTCTCTTTCTTGAGGTCCAGCATCTCGCTCATCCACGGGAACGGGTTGGGCGTCCCGGGGCGGATCTCCGGCAGATCCAATTGCGCGCAACGGCGGTTGGCAATATAGACCACATACTGGTGCATCTGGTTGGCGTTGAGTCCCAGCACCCCGCGCGGCATGGTATCCGTGGCATAGTCGCATTCGAGATCCACCGCCGTACGCATCAGTCCCACGATCTCGGCCTGAAAGTCGGGATTCCACAACTGCGGATTCTCGATCTTGATCTGATTGGCGAGATCTATGCCGAAGTTACAATGCATGGATTCATCGCGCAGGATGTACTGGTATTGCTCGGCGGCGCCCACCATCTTGTTCTGGCGTCCCAGGGCCAGGATCTGCGCAAACCCCACGTAGAAAAAGAGCCCCTCCATCATCGCCGCAAAGACGATGAGTGAGCGCAGGAGGGCGGCGTCGGTCTCCTGCGTCCCGGTTTGGAAGCAAGGCGCGGCCAGGACCTCGATGTGGGGGAGCAGAAAGACATCCTTGTCGCGGATCGATGGGATCTCGCGGTAGGCATTGAAGACCTCACCTTCGTCAAGACCCAAGGACTCGACGATATACTGATACGAGTGCGTGTGGATCGCCTCCTCGAAGGCCTGGCGGATCAGATATTGCCGACATTCCGGGGCGCGGATCTGGCGGTAGGTCCCAAGGACGATATTGTTGGCCGCAAGCGAGTCCGCGGTTGTGAAGAAGCCGAGATTACGCTTGACGATGCGCCGCTCGTCCTCGGACAGGCCGTGAGACCTCTTCCAGAGCGCGATGTCCCGCTCCATGCTGATCTCCTGCGGCATCCAATGGTTGGCGCAGGCATCGAGATACTTCTGCCAGGCCCACGGATAGCGCCGCGGCGCGCCGGGATCGAGGGTCAGCGGGGCCCTCAAAATGGTGTAGGGCGGCACCTCTCGTTGCGGTTCGTGCGCGAAAGATGACGGGGTGCTCATGGTGGTCGACGGCTCCCGATTGGCTATCAATGGACTGGTGAATGTACCCCGACCCGAGCCTTTTGGCCATGACTCACGCGCGACATGGCCGCGGTCGATAGGAGGATCGTCCTAGCGCGAGGGTAAACCGCCTGGCTCCGCGGGCATCTTGCGATTTATCAAAAGGCCTCCGGCAAAATAGCCCCACAGGGCATGTGTCCGCCGATCGGTCGCAAGCCGCGCGGTCAGGCGCGGCGCACCCAAAAGTGCAATAGCCCGTCGCGCTCCTCACTTTCTAGCAAAATGTGGCCCGTTTGCCGGCAGAAGGCCGGGACGTCTTTACGCATCGAGTCCTTGTCGGCCAGCACCTGCAAGACCTCCCCCGACGCCATGCCCTTGAGCTCCCTGGCAAGCGCGATGATGGGCTGTGCACAGCATAAACCTCTCACGTCGATCGACTTCGCATAGTCCATAAGCTTCCCTCGCTTTGTGGTCTAACGGGGTTGCGCGTGCGTCCCCGTCTTCGCCCCCAAGAGGCGCGCGCACGGCGCGTGGGTTCGCATGCACCGCAATCCCTAGGGACTTCCGACCGACCTCTGTCATCTTTGGCCGTAAGCCTGCGCCGCCATTGCTGACGAAAGACGATAAGGCCCGACACTCGGTGACGGCGCAAAAATGCCCGCGCCCCCGTGGCGGATGGTGGGCTGCCACCCCGCCTCCACGAACGCGACGGGGTACTCATGGCCGGTGCCGCAGGGAGGAGGGTGGCGCATAAGCCCGCCGATCCCTAAGCTCGCAGGAATCTTGTTATCATTACACACAAAAATGTGACGGGCGGCGCGGGCGCGCCAGGGAATTGCCCCTTATGAATGCCGTCATCGGTGAGGGAGCTCCATGGAAAATCATAGGCCGGATGCGGCGTTTCTCCGAATGGATGCGGTGGTCGACGGGGATAATCCCCGGGTCCGGCGGATCGCCGAACAACTCACCCGAGACGACCCCGTAGCGACAGCCGAGCGCTGTTTCACGTTCGTGCGGGACAAGATTTTGCATAGCGTCGATTTCGCGCGCGAGGAGATGCCGGTTTCGGCGTCCGCGGTTCTGGATGCCGGTAGTGCCCTGTGCTTGGCAAAGAGCCATCTCCTGGTCGCGCTGTGGCGGGCCTGCGGTCTCCCTTCAGGCTTTTGTTATCAGCGCCTGCGGTCCGACGACCCTGATCGCTATGTGACCCATGGTCTAGCCGCGGTGTGGCTCCCCGAATCCGGCTGGTACCGCTGCGACGCCCGCGGCAATACCAAACCTGGCATCGAATGTGTCTTCACGCCGGGCACGGAAAGTCTCGCCTACATCCCAACCCATGAGGGCGAACAGGATGATCTGGATGTGTGGGCCAGACCCTGGCCCCAGGTCGTAGCCGGTCTCGAGGGCATGACGAGCCTGTCGCAGTATCTTGCGCAGCCCATCGATGCCGCACCGCCCAAGGCGGATCACCTTCGCGTGCGGGCACGGGCTGCGTAATGCCCGGGCTTGGACGCCGGTCGCCACGCCTCATCCGGCCCTGTCGTCTCTTGGAAACGCCGTTCCTGCCCGCCGCATCCCGGGCCGATTCATGTCCCGTTGGGCCTCTCGCAGATCGGACGATTGAGGACCCGGACCAAAAGGCCAGGAACGTTTGCGCGCGACGATCATGATCGTCCGCGCGAGACCGACGCCATGGGGAGAAGTGGTCCGGCGTACGCCGGATAAGGTTCGCGGCCAATCTTGCAAAATGGTGAGCGCACGCTTCGCGCCTTGGGCGGCATTGTTTGCTCGAGGTCGACCGCAGGGGGTGTCGGTGCGTCTTTGCTTTCAAGGTTGGTCGCCGCAAGGCGCGATCGGCACACATTGCCTCACGTAACGCCATAGGAAAAACGTGTCACGTAAGGGCGGACTATGGCAGATGATGATAAGAGGCCGGATGTTTAGGTGGGCGCCCACGGACGTCTTGTGATTCCCGCGAGGCTACGTCGCGCCCTGAAGCTCCAATCAGGCGATCGACTCGTGGCGCGCCAGGGTAGGCAAAAGCCTCGTGTTGGAGTGTCGCGAGGCGATCGAGCGGCGTCTTCTGGAGCGATTCGCGCATGTTTCATCAGACGCAAATCTCATCGACGAGCTCATAAGGCAGTGGCGCGTCGAGGCCGCCAAAGAAGTCTTGAGGAAATGAACCGAGTCCTTGTCGCCGCGGCATGGCGTTTCTGAACCACGAGTCAGGGGGCCGATGTCGTGCGCCCGCTCGTGCATGAGGCTGCGGTCCCGGCAGTGAATGGGGCGGAGGTATTGCAACCCTGAACCGGAACGTGAATGGCGCGGGCATGGCCGCGGACTTCGCCGACATCAGTACGATCATCGCGCCATTGACGCCCGGGCAGGCCGACGTCGCCGCGATGCCTTGGGCGAGGACCTGCCTCACGGGCTTATCCCTGGCCGACTGGGCACGCCTCGCGCTGGCGGTCGTAAAGGGACGCCTGTCTGGACGGCGGATGGAACCTTAAGGGCCGCTCCCCCGGTATCGACATTCGTGCCATCCGTTGAGGCCTGGGATCGAAATGGCGTATCGCAAAAAAGTATGGCGTTTCGCCCCGGCGCGCATCCCATAAAAGACGCGATGCAAGAATCACACAGACGCCCCGAAAGATCGCACCTTCGGCCCCTCATCCCCACGAAAATCTATCCTATACTGATCGTGTAGCGACTCACGCCCGATCGCCCGTTTTAGCTTGCCGTGCACCCGCCCACCGCGGATCGCAGCTGCCACCCAAGGAGCACCACATGATCTATGAACCGGCTTTTATCCTGGTCTTTCTGGCGGCCATCGTGGTTTTTTGGTCGCTTTACATCATCTACGAATACCAGCGCGCGGTCGTCTTTACGTTCGGGCGCTTCTCGCAGGTCAAAGGCCCGGGCCTCATCATCGTCCTTCCAATCATTCAGCGCAAAGTGCGTGTGGATCTTCGCACCCAAGTGCACGACGTGCCGGTCCAAGAGGCGATTTCCCGAGACAATGTCTCCATCAAGGTCGATGCTGTCTTGTACTTTCGTGTCGTTGACGCCGCCAAGGCCTTCATCAATGTCGAAGACTACTTCTCGGCTACCAGCAAGCTTGCGCAAACCACGTTGCGCTCCGTCATCGGCAAGCACGAGCTAGACGAAATGTTGGCGGAACGCAACAAGCTTAATAAAGATATACAAACCATACTCGAAAACCAGGTCATGGCCTGGGGTATAGAAGTCATTAACGTGGAAGTGCGCGATATCCTTCTGACAGATAACATGATCCGGGCCATCGCCAAGCAGGCCGAGGCTGAACGAGACCGCCGTGCCAAGGTTATCCATGCCGACGCCGAATTCCAAGCGGCCCAGACTCTCACAAACGCCGCCAACATTCTGGCCTCTGCCCCAGGAGGCATGCAGCTACGCTACCTCCAAACCTTAAGCGAGATCGCGCGCGAAAACAATTCCACCGTCATATTTCCCATGCCCATTGACCTCGTCAAACCATTCCTGGATATCATAGAGCACACGGCCTCGACGCGAGGTAGCGGGCGCGCCGTGACCATCACGCCTCCCGCGGGCGGCGCGTAGGCCACTTGAGGAAAGCGGGCGAGGGTGGTTCTTGCCTTTTGGAGATCCTCACGGGGCTTACTGCGGTCCGATAAAGCTTTGCGCCGATCTATAAAATCGGATCGCCTTTCCTCAAAGCGGTTCATAGTCGCGTGAAATCCGCTTGCCGCATAAGCGCGCCAGGGGCCGGGCCTCGCGGCGATCTGCGGCAAGTTATGGTCAATTGTGCACGAAGCTCGATTCGCTACCGTAAGGCCGTGGCTGCCAGCGGTCATCGCTGTCGGCACAAAAACTTCAAAAGCGCGCCGGAGACCCATTTCGGCCATACGCACACGAAATCTCGCTGCCATCAGGAAAGCCCTATCGCCTGCCATGACTCGTGGCTTACTAAAGACATAGCCCGCCCTACATCTTGCCAGAAACTCAATCTGAAGAAGGGCCTAGAGCGAGCCCCGATGTAAATTACCGGCGATAGAGAACTTTCTTTATGTTTCGCTGACTGACTACTACGTAACGAAAGCGTCCGCCCATTCGCAGGATACGGCGAGTACGGCCGGGGTGATGCAAGACAATCATCATCAATATTCACGCGCACGGGCGGGGGCGCTACGGTTACGCCCAAGTACAGGTCCATTCAACGACGATATTAAGGAGTCGACATTATGCATGAAGGCGCTGAGCACCATAAAAATGCCGCGAAACACCATAGCGAATCGGCAAAACATCACATTGAGGCGGCCAAGCATCATGACGCCGGGCAGCACGAGAAGGCGGCCCACCACGCGCACCTGGCGCAGGCCCACAGCGCCCACGCGGCTCATTATGGTGATGAAGCCGCAAAGCATTACGGTGCGCACCATAAGTAAGTGGGCTGCGTAAGCGGCTACGACCGTATCCGCGCTGGAATTGTTCGCAACCATAAGGCTCCGCGTCTTTGTGTCGCAAGGGCGCGGGGTGTGAGCGAGCGGGGCACGCGGTTTGGCGGGTGATAGGCTAGCATCAAGACCATGAGCGTAAATCACCGGACGTGCATACAGGGAACGCAAACGCAACTTTGGAGGATCGCACTTCCGGCCCCCGGGGTATTTCGCCTGAACGGCCGGGCGGGATGAAGCCCGTATCCGACAATACATCGGAAACGAAAAACCAGAAGACCGGCCTAAACCGCGCGCCTCTGTGGCGTTGATCGCCCTGTCCGGTGGCCCATCGGCCTGGGCTGTGTCAAGACCCCTAATAGCCGTTCTTAAGCAGATTGAAAATCTAAAGCCTCCGTCCTGCCGAACGATAGTGACCCGACATTGCCGATCGCCGTCGCGTCTCATTCGCCATTAAACGGGAACTCCATTGCAATCAAGCACTTAGGTGGAAAAGTCTCATTGACGGCTACACCGCGTCTCACTAGTGGGTAAATTTTCGTATTTTGGCAAAAACAGCGGATTAGGGGAGCCCGGATGGAGCGTCACCCTTAGGGACGCCGCAGTTGCATTGGCCTTCTCAAAAGCACTCTTCAGGATCCGCGATCGAAGGGGATCCTCTTTTTTGCCTTGTTTGATAAAACAGAGAATGTTCTCTTTGGCAGAGAACGGCGTGCGGGGGTCATTCTGCCTACCGTCATGTATTGCTGCTTTTTCCCGCCCAGCTTGCGCCCCGTATCCAAGACACAGAGAAGACGATCCTCTCCTAGAGGATTGGGGAGGTTTGTCAAGGGTCAGCCCTAGCGACTCCCCGCTCAAATTAGCGGATGAGGCATTGAAAGATGTGTGTAATAGACAGACCAATGGGGAAGTAAGGAGGTCCGCGCCATTGGCCAAGCCCCTTGCCACCCTCGCCATGGCACGATGGTGGTGGTCTATAACATGCGCCGCTTGACTCTGCTGGGGGCGCAGTACGCCCAAATCCAGGAAATCCCCTGAAAACAGCAGGATTCCGGGATATTAAACGATAAAAGCGTGATTCTCTTGGGTAACCGGAGCTATTCTCACGCCACTATGCCAAAATTAAGGTTAAGGCTTGTTCGAGGTGCCCAAGGGTGTATGATTATGAAGTATGAATTGAGTTGCACTATGTGATCGGAAGGGGAGACATAGTCATAGGAAAACCGCGAATCGAGATTTTTGGGCATCGGGATGGTGGGTTCTGCTTAGCTCGACAAGCGGCCTCGTACCCTACTCTTTCGCTCGTTTTTCCAGCCAGTAATATGTATCCCACTTTTTTGCAGCCCTATCCTACACAGCTGCAGCACCTTCCGATTGTCGCAAGAAGGCCGATAAGTTACGCTGTGCGTCGCCGGCTTTCGGGCGTTGCTCCATCAGACGAGAGCTGATCAACCACCATGTTCATGCAGGGGATTGGCCAGACCCATCACCAGCCGCCGAGTCTATGCGCGGCCAGCGCTGTCTTGCCTAGTGACACCTGCTCGTGTTCGTAAAGCCCTGAGGAGACCTGAGCCCATGATCGTTAGCAACCCCTTCGCCGAACTCACCGCCATCATACCCCCGGCTGCCATGCAGGTATACGTCCTGCTGATGTTCCTACTGGTGGCGGCCGGGACTATACTCGACATGCGTCACAAGAAAAGCGCCCAGTACTTTTTCGAGAATGCCAAAAAAGCAAAAAAGAACGCGACGCGCACGCTAGGTACCGGTGAAAAAAGCGCACTGGCCTTAAAGACCGTCGCCAAGGAGGTGCTGACCTCGGGCGAATTCAACAATCCGAAGCGCCGCATTTCCCACCTCTTCACGATGTACGGCTTCATAATTTTTGTCGTCACCACGGCGATACTGATCTTTGCCTATCCGACCTTGAGCGATCCGGCGCCGAACATCCTGCCGCTGCTTTGGTATCTGGGCGCGGCCATGCTGTGCCTGGGGGGTTACTGGTTCTGGTTTAGCGTTCGTGTCGACGTCGCCAGCGAGGGCGTCAAGTGGTATCACCTCAACGGGCGCGGCGATCTTTTTATCATAGGCCTGCTTGGCATGGCCACCTTCGCGCTGCTCTGGTCTTTCACCATGGGACTTGGCGCGCTCAACATGCTGTTCTTCGTGTTGTTCATCGCCTTCAGCACCCTGCTCTTTGGCTCGGTGTACTGGTCCAAATTCGCGCACATGTTCTTCAAGCCTGCGGCCGCGTTCCAGAAGCGCGTCATCAAGGCGGATGGCTCGAGGGAAAACATGCCTGCAATCTACAATTTGTCGGATCCTGCAGTGCAGGAGAGGTTTCCGGATATCCGGACCTACATGGGCGCCAAGCCGCCCAACATGGGATTGGGAATCAAGCGTGAAAGACCCAGCCATTTTTAACAGGCCGATCAATTGAGAGGAACACCATGCCTACCTTTGTGTACATGACGCGTTGCGATGGTTGCGGATACTGTGTTGATATTTGTCCGTCAGACATCATGCACATCGACAAAGTTACACGGCGCGCCTACAACATCGAGCCGAACATGTGCTGGGAATGCTACTCGTGCGTCAAGGCCTGTCCACAGGACGCGATCGATGTGCGCGGCTACGCCGACTTCGCCCCGCTGGGACATTCGGTGCGCGTCCGCCGCGACGAGGAAAAAGGCGTCATTGCTTGGCGCATCAAGTTCCGCAATGGCCAAAAAGACATGGAGCTGCTGGCGCCGATCACGACCAAACCCTGGGGTAAACACATCCCTAAACTCTCCGATGTGCCCGCGCCGAGCCAAGCAATGCGTGATAGCCAGTTGCTGTTTAACGAGCCCAAATACATTCGCATGGACGAAGGCGATCTGCACACGCTGGAATCGAACGGTCTTGTGATGAAAGAGGGGGTGTACTACTAATGGCTTACAACACGGTGGTCGAGGATAACATCGACATCCTCGTCGTAGGAGCGGGCCTGGGCGGGACGGGTGCCGCGTGGGAAGCGCGCTACTGGGGGCAGGACAAGAAGATTGTCATCGCCGAAAAGGCCAACATGGACCGTTCGGGCGCGGTGGCCCAGGGCCTCTACGCAATCAACTGTTACATGGGCACGCGCTGGGGCGAGAACAAGCCTGAAGATCACGTTCGTTACGCGCGGATGGACCTGATGGGGATGGTGCGCGAAGACCTGTTGTTCGATATGGCGCGTCACGTCGATTCAGCCGTTCACCAGTTCGAAGAGTGGGGCCTGCCGATAATGCGCGACCCCAAGACCGGCGCTTATCAGCGCGAAGGGCGTTGGCAGATCATGATTCACGGCGAATCCTACAAGCCGATCGTCGCCG
>JAJYPQ010000128.1 GCA_021795255.1 Pseudomonadota bacterium | reverse complement strand
CTTGTCGTAACCATCCTGAGAAACAATGGAGTCCGGCGTAAGAGGCAGGACGTCCCCGCGGCCAGGCGTCACCGACCAGCGTGACGATGGTGTGCTGGTCGTTTGTATCGCTGTTGCGGTGTGCAATCTAGGTGCCCTGGACAATGGACGGCGCGGGACTGATGATAGGTTGTGTCGTCCAGGGCGATGAGCGGTTGGGCCGGATCGCGGGCGCGGGGCTCGAGCGCTACCCCACCACGCGTCCACGCAGGCGGCTGTCGCCAAGGCCTCGACGATCTGCGTAGAGAATACGAACAGGTGGTGCGGTGCCACCGGATCGAGCGGGTCCCGAATGCAGTTGTCGTCGAGATGCGCTGCATGCCAAAGAGGGTGTGGGCATTGTTCTGCCTCGTGTCCCGCTCTAGCGTGCGTTGATAGGCCAGAAACGAAGGGCTTCGCGTAAAGAATACGCTAAAGGCCGCCAAGGCCGCGTCTTCTAATAGTATCCTCTTTGTCCCCACATAACCGAAATACGTGCACTGACGTGCGCAGCGGATTCGAAGGCCGGGCGGCAGAACGGGGCGCCTTTCATAATCCCAGGCACCGTAAAGAGAGTCCATGGGGTTTCAGACTGATATTTAAGAGTGCGGGCCTTGCACCCGCAGGGCACCGGGCGTTGAGTGATGAGCCCCGCGCTTGACGACCCACTTACGGAACAGAAACCCGCGGAGCGTCAGCGGCTCGTGCTCCCTACAGGATTCAAGCCTTTGGCTTTGGGGTCGAAATGTGAAATAAACGCGCATTCTTTCGACGGTGCCTGCGCGTCTCCGCCTGTTCCTGTATGTGACCTCAGGGTATAACGCCAGCAGATCGTGTGATACAAAACGGGAGTGCCAGACTTCGGTAGGGATATGGTGCGGTTATTCTGTGGTTATCCGCCGGCATGCCGTTCTGCACACCCCTTCGGTTCGGCCGTACAATCCGCCAGGAGACGCGCTATCGTGCCTCGCGGATGTCACAACAAGCCGGTAAGTACGATATCCTCCTGGCAGTGTCGGGTCTTTCCGCCGCCGGCCGCTGTTCTGCAGGCAGTGGGGACTGCTCTCGGCCGATAGCCCTAGGACCCCTGCAGCGGTGTCAGCACGCCATTCGGTGATCGCAGCCGCGCCCGCTCGTTTACCTGAAAGACGTAGCTTTTGCTTGCTAGGCAGCTGGGACACCTCAGTTTGGTCGTGGCTACCTGTAGGGGCAGAGCGTAAGGATGATGATTACGCGCAGGCCGAGCGTGTCGAAGGGGGTGATGGCGCCCGATACGTTCCTGTCGCGCATCCCGAGCATCGGCGCCCGCGACTTTTCGCCTACCTGGTTTACGTCGCCACCTGCCCTGACTTGGGACCTAAGGGGGGAGTCTGAGATAATGCAGCATTGCTTAGCAGCATACCCATCCATCAAGCGAGTGAATACGCCGTGCCCCAGGATTTGATTCACAATGTCAACGTTGTCGCCCAGGAGTTGTTGCCCACGCCGGACCAGGTTAAGGCCAAATTACCAATGACCGCCCGGGCGCGGGAGACGGTAATCGAGGGGAGGGAGGTCGTGCGCCGCATTCTGGATCGCCGGGACCGCCGCCTCCTTATCGTAGTCGGGCCATGCTCCATCCACGACCCGCACGCCGCGCGCGAGTATGCGGGAAAGCTCAAGGCCCTTGCAGACGAGGTGAGCGACACCTTGTTTCTGGTCATGCGCGTGTATTTCGAGAAGCCGCGTACCACGACTGGCTGGAAAGGCCTGATAAACGACCCTCTCATGGACGATTCCTTCCACATCGAGAAGGGACTGCATCTCGCCCGCGAGCTGCTCCTCCATCTCGCTGAGCTGGGCCTGCCTACGGCGACTGAGGCGTTGGATCCGATTACGCCGCAGTACCTGTCCGACCTCATCACCTGGACTGCGATAGGCGCGCGCACCGCCGAGTCCCAGACGCACCGGGAACTGGCCAGCGGCTTGTCCACGCCAGTTGGATTCAAGAACGGCACCGATGGCAGCCTCGATGTTGCCGTCAACGCGCTGCTATCGGCGGCGCGGCCACACCATTTTCTCGGCATAAACCAAGATGGTCAGTGCGCGGTGTTCCGTACCCGCGGCAACCGTTACGGCCATGTTGTGCTGCGCGGGGGTAATGGGCGTCCCAATTACGACTCCGCACACATCGCCCTGTGCGAGCAGGCGCTCACAGCGGCTCGCCTGCCACTCAATATCGCCGTGGATTGCAGTCATGGCAACTCCAACAAGGATGCCGCGTTGCAGCCGTTAGTCGCGGAGCATTGCCTAGACCAGATACTGGAGGGTAACCGCTCCATCGTCGCACTGATGTTGGAGAGCAATCTCGAGTGGGGCACCCAGCTTATTCCCAATGACCTCACGCAGCTCAAGTACGGCGTGTCGGTGACTGATCCGTGCCTCGACTGGACGGCGACCGAGAAGCTACTGCGCAAGGCGCGCGAGAGGCTTAAGGGGGCCTTAAGCGCAAGGGCAGAGGAGGGGCACCAACAGTCTTAACGGAATCTCCGAGCAATCCCTATACGAGAGTCTTGGAGGGGGCGTGGTATGGACAACTCGGCAGAGACCAAGGCGCATGTCATCGCCGTTGGCAACGTCTTTGCGTCCCTGTTGTCCCGTATGTGCTTCCTGGAAAATCGAATCGGAATGCAAAATAACTGCGCGTATATTGCGCTGGCTATTATGTAAATGGTCGGGGCCATGCGGCGCATGATACGCGTCTGTCATGTGATTTCGGCGAGTTAAGTTCGCCCCATTTGTGGCACTTTACGCCGCCGCGCACCGGCTACCCCTGCGATCGCGTACCACATCGTACCAACCTGGGCCATTCTCATCACGGGCAAAAGCGAGCGCTGCACCGCAGTCTTCGCCGCAGTTTCGGTCATTGTGTTATGTTGGTCCGTAGGGATGGCGGCTTATCCTTTGTCATCATTGGCGTAGGCACTGCCAAGTGGGTGCAGTTCTACTGCTTACAGACAGCGAGGCGCTCGAAATAAGCGAGCGCCTCGCTGTCAGGAAAGGGCCCCACTCAATGATTGGGCGGCTATGGTGTGTGTCGACCAAGGAAGCTAAAGAATAGAAGTTGGCAGCATTCCCGGGCGCGTCAGCACGTCGTGGCCGTGGTGCCAGCATCGGGCCCGTGTTCGGCCTTTCGCGATGGACGGGCGCCCTAAAACTGCGTAGGCGGCGCGTAAGTCATGCCGAGCTCGCTCGCCACGTCTCGTAAACGTTTATCGCGGGTCCATAGGCGCGCGTTACTCAATGCCACTGCCGTCAGCAAATGGCTATCGATATAACCGATGCCTCGCCCCATCAATTTCCTATGGTCAATAAACAGCAGCACTTCGTCATGGCGACCGATCGTGGCCGCGGGAAGGTTCCTCAGCAAGGACAATACTTCGTCCCGCTGGCGTAGGTTCCCGCAGGCCAATTCCCCGATAACAAACGAATGCATTAACACCCGGTTGGCGTTTAGGAGTGTGATCAAGCCTTCGTCGGCCGACCGGAAGTGATTAACCCAGATTGAGGTGTCGACCAGAATCACGGGGCTTCCATGTGCCGCCGGGCGACGTCCTCCATCTGTGGCTCCGAGCCGCCGAGGCGCGCCAACCGGCGGGCACTTTCGCGTTCGATGAGGGCTTGCAGGGCTTCCCGGATCAACGCAGTCTTTTCGCTTACATGACAAATCCGCTGCGCTTCTGCCAGCAAGCGGTCGTCAATATTCACGGTCGTGCGCATAATAGGTAAGCTCCTGCCGACAGGGTCCGCACCAAATTATACATCATTTGATGCGATATCGTGAACCAGCCCTGCTCTGAATGGAATCGGAATGCAAAATGGAATCGGAATCCAAAATAACTACGCGTATATTGCGCGGGCTATTACGTAGTTAGTCGGCGCTATGCGACGCCGCAGGAAAATATTCCTGCCTGATCAGTGCATTAGGGCCATCCAATTTATGACATTTTACGCCCATGTAAGCCGAGCTCATCTGGTGTCGCATGCGATTTGGTAACAGTTCGGGCCATTCTCGTAACAGGCAAAAATGAGCGCTGCACGACGGTCAGTTCGTCGGGCCACTGTTGCCTCACGACTTGTTGCCAAATATACCAGTTCTGGTATTATCTGGCCGTGACCAGCAAAGAAAGACGATTTGTCTGGGTGGGGAGCAGCAAAAGAGACTTGATCGCGCTCCCGACTGGTGTGCGGAGATTCTTTGGTCATGCCTTGGATTTTGCGCAGCGCGGCGAGCAGCACGGCGCGGCAAAGCCACTCAAGGGCTTTGGCGGCGCCGGTGTTCTGGGGTTGTCGAGAATGACGCTGGGGGCACCTACCGCGCGGTCTATACGGTGAAGTTTGAAGAGGTCATTTTTGTTCTCCACTGCTTTCACAAGAAAAGTAAGAGCGGGATCGCCACGCCAAAAGAAGACATGAATATTATCCGCGCCCGGTTGAAGGTCGCCTGGGCGCTTGCCAAGGAGGTACGCGATGGCAAAGCGCACCATTGAAGGTATTGAGGTGGAAATCGGTTCGGACAATGTCTTTGCGGACCTTGGGCTTCCGGGAGCTGAAAAGCTCAAGATGAAATCCGGTCTCGTGATTGAGATTACCCGCGCCGTGCGGCGTCTCAAGCTGACCCAAGACGAAGCCGGCCGGCGCATGGGCATTTCGCAGCCGAAGGTGTCGGCGCTCTTACGTGGCAATTTTGCGGGTCTCTCCGAACGCAAGCTGATGGAGTGCTTGAACCATCTCGGGTACGACATTGAGATTACCGTCAAGCCCGCAGTCGAGGCGATCGGGCATCTCACGTTGGCCTTAAATTGATACCCAGGACCGGCCGGCGCCGCTTCTGACTGTACTTGCGGCGGCCTGAAGAAGGGCGTCTGGGCTAACTCCAAATCCGGTGGGCACCCGCCCTAACCCGGCCCTATCGAGGGTTTCGGACCGACGTTCAGGAGCGTTGGTCTCGCGACGCGCGGCTTTTGAGCGCTGGCCGGTGAGGCCCATGGTGGGCGGTCGGCATAAGAATGCTAAATCACTGGACTTTCAGGGGGCGGGTGCGCCCTAGTGGATTCGAACCTCTGACCTTTGGCATCGGAATCTTAGGTTTGTTCGTGCCCATTCGTATTGATGCGCCTACTGTTCAGATCCTTTGTCGGATACCTGCGCGCCGATCCGAACCCCGGTGCATCGATTGACAGCACGGTTACAGAAAAATGACAGCACGGCTCTCGATGGAGCAATCCTGTAATAGGGGGCGTATGGAGTGGGGAATGCGTAACGGAGTCTATTGCGTGTCCGTCTGCATGTTGTGTATAATTACACAACATGAAAAGCGCAGACGTCATTAAACGATTGCGAGCGGAGGGTTGGGTGAAGGTCGGTGGCAGAGGCGACCATCAGAAATTTAAGCATTCGACGCGACCCGGGCATGTTGTCGTGCCACATCCGCGTAAGGATATGCCGGTTGGGACATTACGGAACATCTATCGGCAAGCGGGTTGGGATTGGAGGGATTAAGAATGTTGTATCCTGTTTATGTGCATTTGGGCGACGTTAAACACGCCCATGGTGTGACGGTCCCGGATTTCCCGGGGTGTTTCTCAGCGGCTGACGACTGGCAGGAATTGCCCGCCAAGGTACAGGAGGCCGTAGAGGTCTATTGCGAGGGCGAGGATATGGTGGTGCCTGCCCCGACGCCGCTTGAGGTCTTGGCGCGTAAAAGGGAATACCAGGACGGTGTGTGGCTAATGGTCGATATTGATTTGAAGCGCGTACAGCCGCGTGCGGTGCGTATCAATATTTCGCTTCCAGAGTCTTTAGTGCGTCGGATTGATGAATATGCGGGTAAGCAGCATCTTTCCCGGTCTGGTTTTCTGGCAAAGGCCGCTGAAAAGGTGATGCGCGAATAAAATCCCTTCGGAGGGTCTTTGTGACCACAGTTGGCTGGGACTAATGGTTCAAGGTTGGCGCCTTGGTATCCCCTCAGCAGGAAGCTGCGGGAATTTCGGTTAGTTGGTGCGCCCTAGTGGATTCGAACCACTGACCTTTGGAACTAGATAGCCAAACGCGATCAGCAAAGCAATTGCAACCAAAGCGAAAGCCGAGCCGTATAGAACGATTATCATCATCGTTGAACCTAAGAGATTGACTGCAGCGCCCCGGCAATCGTGGAGGCCGTGGGGTTTGAGTCACGCGGCTTCGCTGCTTTCCTCCTGACCGCACTCATATGATGCTCCGCACTCCGCTGGGGTGCCATGCCGATAGGCTCTAGCAGCCCGGTGTAGTTGGCCCAGGCGACCCCATTCAGCCTCTCCAGCGGCAATGACCCAATAAATTTCCAGCGGCTCCACCGCTCTGAGCGGATCGTCACACACGCGGGGCTTCCTGTACCCATTCGCAGAACGCGGATACCGGGATTGCCGGTCGCGATGCGGTGTCACGCAACACTCGCGTGACACCGCGGTTTGCGCGCGATGGGCGTCGCTTACCAAAACTTACGCATCGCCGCCAGGAGTGCAAGTGCGTCCCAAGAGCCACACTGCGCCCCGCTAAAGGCGGCGAATCCATGCCTCGAGCTGATCGGTCTCACGTTTTAGGAGACGCCTGTCTTGATACACATGCGCGATCACTGCAATCCCTTCCGCCCGACCTAACAGATGCAGCGCCATTGTTTTCGCCTCGGCGCCCCGGCCAAGCGCCACAAAGCACGCGGCGAGCCAATCGCGGAACAGGTCGAACAGGGCGCGGGCTGCCAGTTGTAGGTCGCGCCGGTCCTTCCCAAGTTCCGTGTTTAGAGTGCCGATCGGGCAGCCATACTCAACCAGTTCCGACTGATGGCCAGTAATCATGTCCACCCAGGCAAGCAGTCTCGCCTTGGGGTCGACGTGGGCTTTGTCCCACTGTGCCAGCAGTGTACGGAACTCCACCAGACGTTGCTCAACCACTGCCCGGAGAATATCTTCCTTGCTCTTGAAGTAATGATAGATGTTGCCGCGATACAATCCTGACGCGTCGACGATGTCGGAAAACGATGTCGCTTCGTAGCCCAGCTCGTAAAATAGCCGATTGGCGCATCCCACAATGTCGGCGCGGGTTTTCTCACCTTTACTCCCGATATTCAAGGTTAACTCCTGTCGGGTTTATGTCATTGTCCATTTTGACACCAGCTCGTGCCACCACCACCGGCGATTGTTGGATACAAAAATATCGTTGGTGATCTGGCTCGGCGGATGGCGGTTCAATACCCAACCGGGCGGAATATCGCGACGACTGCTACCGCAGGTGGCGCCCAAGTTGTTCGGGTCATAGATTTTCACGAGCGCCGTGTTGAAAAGGTCATCTGCATACACGATTCCAAGATAATCTTCTTCGTGGTCACGTTTCAGCAAGGTGCCGATTGCGTCCAGAGCACAACTGAGAAACGGGCCAGCGATCGGCGCATCCTGCACCCCAAGACCGACTGCGTAGACGTATCATGACTCTCCACCGCTGCAAATATGTTCGCACAGAACGTCCCATTGTTCCCAGCCCAGGACGCCGCGAAGGCGCCCATTAAGCAAAACGGTGAAGGCGCTCATGACAACCTCTTGTTGGCAAGTGGATGTTCGATGCCAGCGATCGGCAAATGGTCACCGATGTCGCAGCCATAGTGCGCCTCGGCAATCGGCCCACCCGGATTAATAAGAAAGTCCGCCGGAATGCGGTGAATGCCATCCTCTACACGCCCTCGGAAATATCCCTACCGCAACGCCGCATGGCTGATTTCGGGCAGGCACTTGCCTCGGGCAACAGGAAAGCCAATCCAACTGCGCCCAACATCGTAGGGTTGATAGATCGTCTGTTCAGGATCAGGGATCAAGGGAAACGGCGGACGCTGGCTACCGAACTATTGGCGAAATTTATCCGCTGAGGACTGGAATACCGCCAGCATGTCCAGTCCGCGCGTCTGCCAGCCGGCATGCAGACCTGATGGTTCATGCACTCGCAAGTTGCACAGGGGGCGGGATGCATAGCGGTAGAAAGAGAGCAATAGCCGGCGACCGCGGAAATTTCGCGTATCCACAGTATCTTCTTGCAAGTCCGGCACTCGGAACGCAGGTGCGAAGCCGTCCTGGCAGAGACGTCTATTCATCGGCGGCATCACTCAATGGAATCGGAATGCAAAATAACCGCGCGTATAGTGCGCAGTTATTTTTGTAGATATTCGGCACCATGCGGCGCCGCACACATGTTTGCCTCGTGATTCAATACGTTACATTCGTCCAATTTGTGACACCTTACGCTGACGTAAACCGATCCTTCTGGATATCGTGCGTGATTTTGTAATAACCCGGGCCATTCTCGCAATGGGTAAAAGCAAGCGCTGCACGAGGGTTTTTGCGGCTGATTCGGTTGCCCCCGTTTGGGTTGGGAGGGTGGAGACGGCCGTTCCTGGGCCACCATTTCTAGAGGGATGGTTCGAAAAAACCCGACAGGTTAAACCGAAAAGAGAGGATTGCCTTCGTGCCGATGACGCGGGAATGCAGAGCTGAATGGGATTAGTTACTCTCCAATATGGACTGCTGGTGGGTAGGGTAAGGCCGTTCGCGCAAAACACCCCTGGGTACTCGGGTTAACCTTCCCCGATCATCAGCCACTCTGGTTTAGATAAGGGACCGGTAGGCGACTAAGGTCTTGGTGGTCTGGATGAGACATTGGCGTCATAGGATATCGAGAAATGGGTTAACATCGAATGGTGGATTGATGAGCGTGGCGTGCTGACGCCGTGCAGCGGAACAGCCGCTGTATCTATATTGAACAGATCGTCCACAAACTGGTCTGGATGCCGAGATGTTAACGATCGTATAAATCCGCGTCTTTTTGACACAAAGACGCGGATTTATAGGTAGGCCACGGTTAGCGCGGGGCGTAGCCCTGCTGGGAGAACGCCTCACGCAGGCGTTCTCCCAGGAACTGCATGTCGTAAGCCTCGTCGTCCGAGACCGCCAAGGCCCGATAGTGGTCCCAGAGAGCACGCTTGAGGAATTGCGCGAAGGCAAAAGCTTGGGCAGGTGCCACAGGATCGACGGACAAAGACAAGACGGAAGGTGCTGACGGGACGGGGCACGATCGTTCTGACAGGGGAGATGTCATGAGCGTTTCGCCTTCTT